>JBDNHS010000290.1:0-9204 GCA_041688685.1 Kapaibacterium sp. (SeqCode) | reverse complement strand
GCATCAAAAAAAATGTTTCTCGAAGCAAAAGCCGTTGAATTAATTACCATTATGTTCGAACACCTAAAAGCACAATTCATTGATGAAGAGAGTTTTGTTCTTAGTAAATTCGATATGATTAAAATTGAGACTGTTGATTATATTCTCAAAAAAGATTTGGTCAACGTACCAACTTTACTTGAATTAGCAAGAATATCAGGAATGTCTCACACAAAATTGAACAAATCATTCAAAAAAGTTTATGGAAATACTGTTTTCAATTATTTGCGTGAATTAAGATTAGATGAAGCCAAAAGACTACTTTTAGAAGATAAATTTTCGATTACAGAAATTGCTTTTGAGACTGGCTGGAGCTCTCCATCTCATCTAATAAAAGAATTTACAAATAAATTTTATCTCACTCCAAAAGCATATTTCAAAGAAATGAGTAAATTATGAATATTGTGTTATAAGGAATGAATTTATAATTTTATTATGATTTTTGTTTGAAAGTATTTTCAAAATATATTCAAAATATATTAAAAATTATCTTCAAGTTTGTCGTGTAAGAAATCAAATTTATTATTGATTTTTGCTAATAAATGCAAGGCACACTCTACACCTGATGCAGATGCTGTAGCGAATTGTGAAATTACCCCAGAAAGCAGCCCACATACCCATAAATTGCCAAAAATATTGTTATTCTTATGGTCAAAACAAATTCTATCTTTATCTGAATAACTGTAAGCAACTTTATTAATATTTTTGCTTATTTCATCTGAGAGTTTAATATTGAATAATTTATAGCCCGAAGCAAGAATTAAATGTTCGGTTTTGTATTCTCTTTCATTTGTTTGAACAATAAATGTGTTATTATCCAGACTAATATTAGTTACATTAGTACCAATTATCTCACTACAATTATATTTTAATAATTGTTCTTTCATTTTATCTAAAAGCTCTTCGCCATTTATTCCAAAATCTATCCCAGGTGCATTATAATACTTAGCTTTGAGTGCATCAGAGCGGTGGTTATCTATGACAAGTATATTGTCAGAAGTCTTATTTTTTTTGAAGCCACTTGATAATGTAATAGCGGCAGAAAGACCTGACACTCCACCACCAATTATTAATACTTTATATGCCATTTTTGATTTTATTTATTGTTGATTATTTGATTGAAATAACATTTGAAACAGTATTGATAAGTGAAATCATTTTTTGATAATTCATTCTTTTGGGTCCGATAACTCCAATAGTACCAATAGCGTTGCCATAATGATACGGTGAGATTACCAAACTATAATCTTCAAAAATATCATTTTTAATCTCTTTACCGATTAATACTTTTGTTTGTAAATTGTCATTATTAGTTCCTAAATTTTCAATATTATTATCTAATAAATGGATTATTATATTGTCATTTTCTACTAATTCAATGACAGATTTCAGCTTTTCTGTATTGATTGATTCGGGATAATCTAATAGATTTTGTGTCCCAGTTGTAATTACTTTTTCGTTGGTTTTATATTTTTCAAATAATAAATCTAATGAATCTATAAACAATCTTATTATAGGTGCATTTTCACTATCTACATCTTTGACTAAATCGAAAAAATTATCTTTTATAAATTGTAACGTTCTACCTTGTACTCTTTCATTAATAAGGATTTTGATTAATTCAATATTTTTGGAGTTTAGCTCAATATTGTTTTCCATTGTTACCGTTCTTACAATATTTGAATTTAATGCAATAACAACAAGGATTTTGGTAGAAGATAATTGAATTAATTCTATTTTTTCTACAATCAATTCATATATATCGGGAAACGTAACAATAGCAAGGAATTTGGACATCATTCCGATGATTTTCGATGCCTCTCTAAAAATAGTATCACCATCATTTTTTAAATTCTCTAAGTTCAATAATTCAGAATTATCGTAAGCCCAAACGTTTTCTGTTTGAGTTTTATTATTATTCAAATCCATATTGAATAAACTATCTACGTAATATCTATAACCTTTGTCAGTCGGTACTCTACCAGCAGAAGTATGTGGGTGGGCGATGTAATTCATATCTTCCAAATCAGCCATTACATTACGAATAGTTGCAGGAGATAAATTAAGCTTACCTTCAATATGCTTTGATAGCGGTCTTGACCCAATTGGCACTGCTTTTAGTATATAAAGATTAATAATTGAATTTAAAATTTCTTGTTGCCTCGAATTTAATTCAATGTTTTCTTGATAGTTATTATTTTCTAACTTATTACTCATTATTTTATTTTATAATATTTTATATGTCTATAGACTTATATTAGTTATTTATAATATTAATTAGATGTAAAAATAGATTAATTAATGATAATTTATTTGTTTTTATTAAATTTCTCTTTTAACATTTTTTGTACAATTTCCGGCACAAAATCACTTACATCTCTGTCATAACTTGCCAATTCTCTAATTATACTCGAATTTAGATATAAGTATTTTTCGTGTGGAGTAAAAAACAAAGTCTGTAACTCATTATTCATTTTTCTATTCATAAGTGCAATTTGTAATTCATACTCAAAGTCAGTTGCAGAGCGAATACCTCTGATGAGTACATTTGCATCGTTATTTTGAGCAAAGTCAACTATCAAACCGTTATGAAGTTCTACTTCAATATTACTAAGATGAGCCAAAGAACTTTTGACCATTAATAGTCTTTCTTCCTCATTAAACAAATTCACTTTTTTTGAATTAATTGCAATTAATACAATTAATTTCTCAAATAATTGAGAAGCCCTTTCGATAACATCAATATGACCATTTGTAATTGGGTCAAAAGTACCTGGATAAATTGCTATTTTCATTGTTTATTTATGTTATTTTCATTATATTTGATTATATTTGTCAATATACAATACAACTTATAATATAAGATTATGATTTGATATATTCAAATAAACAATATACAAAAAAATATATTTTATGTATATTAATAATTAATTATTTTTTTATTTAATATTAAACAAATGACAAAAATATTACACACTATTATTATCAATCTAAATTTAATTGTTCTAATTCTTCTGCTAAATTCTAATATCTGTTACTCAGAATTTATCAAAACTATTGGCGAAAATGGTATTATAGAATATCCAATAGGAATTTTTCAAATGGAAGATAATTTAATACTTTCTGCAACAGCAGCCACTAATTACTCTACAGTCAATGAGATATTATTTCAAAAGTTAGATACTTTGGGTAATATAATCAGTACTAACAAACTTCGAATGTTTAGTAATTTTTATTTGTCAGGTATGGATATACTCAAAGATAGTAGTGGATTTATTCTTTCCGGTAATTATGAAACAAATCTTTTGGGCAAGGCAATCCAAACTGGTTTTATTCTTAAATTGGATAAAGATGGCAATAAATTATGGATGCAAGATTTTTTGTTAAATATTGGTAAAACTTTATTCTATAAAACTAATGAACTCGAAGATGGCTCTATTGTTGTTGCCGGTGGGATTATTAATTCAGATAAAAATAATTTATTTGACTATCTAATAATCAAAACAAATAGTTTTGGCGAACTACTATGGCACAAATCTTATGGCACTTATGGCAATGAAGTTGCAAAAAGAGCAGTACAAACCAAAGACGGCGATTTTATTTTGAGTGGCGACTCAAACGGCTCACTTGAAAACGAATCTTATTCGAGCAATACAAATGTTTATGTAATGGGATTGGATAGTGTGGGTGAATTTAAATGGCACTATTTTATCGGTAATGGCAATTTGCCCTTTGGCTGTCAAGAGCACATTTTAACTAAAGATGATAATGTTGTGATTTGTGGAGAAGGTACTGTTGATAAAAATGGAACATTTGATTTTCTATTAGTCAGAGTGGACAAAGATGGAAAAATATTAAATCAAAAAACTATTGGCTCGCCAGAATTTAGTGAGGCAGCTTTTAGTATTTGTGAATACAAAAATGGCAACTTTGGATTTGTTGGTTATGAAAATTCTACAACGGCAGGGTTTATCCAAAGATTTATTTATTACTTAATAGATTCTGAATTTAATGTGATACTAAAACATGCGTTTACTCAAAGTGGTAGAGGGCAAGGCAATTACATAGGTTTGGGTATGAATGAATCTGTATTGATGGCTGGTATAATTCAAAATGATGATATATTTGATGATGGCTTAATTTGTTATCTTAATCCTAATAATAAATTAATTACCTCAATTAATAACACAAATCAAACTGAACAAAAAAACAATCTGGAAGTTAATTTATTTCCAAATCCAAGTTATGATTTTATTAATATAAATTCTAATTTAAGTTTTGATTTAATTAGTGTTTATAATAGTTTGGGCGAATGTAAAGAAAATATATTTATAGAAGAAAATAATGGTTATAATAATGGTTATAAAAATGGTTATAATAAAGAATATAATCTAAATATTACTAAATATAATTCTGGCTTATATTATCTAAAATTGAGTAAAAACAATAAGTATATCGGTAGCCAAACTTTCATTAAATCCAACTAATCCTTTTTAAATAATCTTTTCTAAATAATCTTTTTAAATATCATATTAAAATAAATTTATGTTGCCATTCAAAGCTAAAATTACAATTGAAAATAAAATCATTAAATCTATAATCGAATCTGATAAATGTGAATTAATCATTAATAAGACAGATAATGACGTTCTAATTTCTGAAGAAATATTATCATACAATGAAAACTCTTATTTTTTGAAAGGATTAGTTGACTCTCATTGTCATATATTTGGTTTGGGAATAAAACTATTAGAACTAAATTTAGAGAATTGCAAAAGTATTGAAGAGTGCTTGCAGTTATGCGAAGTAGAAATAAAGAGAAATAATTTACGTAATTCTGAAGATAATAATACTAAATGGTTAATTGGTAGAGGTTGGAATCAAGAAAATTGGGATAATAACCAAATGCCCAATAAAACAGATTTGGATAAATTTGAAGATATTGCAATATACCTTACAAGAGTTGATGGGCATTCTGCTTGGGTTAATTCCAAAACTTTAGAATTAGCTAATATTACAAACCTATCTCAAAACCCTTACGGTGGCGATATATGCACAGTAAACAATGAAACAACGGGTATATTAATAGATAATGCAATGGATTTGATTAAGTCAATTCTTCCCAAATATTCTGATGAACAAATTGAGAAATATATACTAACTTCTATTGACAATTTGGTCGAAAATGGATTAGTTGCCGCTCACGATTTGGATGTAAATCCTAACATATTAAGAATATTTCAGAAGTTAGATAACGAAAACAAATTAAAAATAAATATTAATTCTTACGTATCTGCTCAAAATGATGAATGGAAATCAGCTAATTTAGAAAGAAGCAAAAGTTACTCAAAGCTTAATGTTTGTGGGCTTAAATTCTTTGCTGACGGAGCTTTGGGTTCAAGGGGAGCATATTTAATTGATGATTATTCTGATGCACCAACCAAAGGCTTATTAATGTTAGAAGAAGAAGATTATTTGCGAAAAATAAAGGCAGGTGCAAGTTTTGGATGGCAAATTGTTACTCACGCAATCGGAGATGCAGCAAACAAATTTGTGTTAGATGTTTATAGTAGATTTAGAGAAGAAACCAATGACTATAATACAATATTGAGAATGGAGCATTGCCAGATTATAAAGCCGGAGGATTTGGATAAATTTATTAAATACAAGATATACGGTACAGTTCAACCTATTTTCTGTAAATCCGATTTTGATATGGCACAAAAGCGTTTGGGTGAAAGAGTGATCTATTCTTATCCTTGGAAAAGTCTATTGGATAAAAATATATTAATCGGTGGTAGTTCGGATTTTCCGATAGAAAGTTCTAATCCTTTCATAAGTATTGATTTTAGCATAAATAGAAATGAATTTCCTATTTTATTAAAAGATGGTGAAAATGATAATGATAATTTAACACTTTCTACTGAAATTTTGAGTTTGGAAGAAGCATTATTAATTTATGATACCACTCACGAATATATTTCTGATGAGGTAATAGGTAATAATGATAAGTTTGATTATAATAAAACAATAGAAGAAGATAATTTCTCTTTATTAATTGGCAAAATTGCAAATTTAATTGTAATTGATAATGACTTAGGGTTAGGGGATAATAACTATTCTAAAATAAAGAATACAAAAGTATTAATGACAATATCTGACGGTGAGATTGTATATAATAGGTTGTAATTAACAATTAAAAAGTACGACCAATACGCTCAAAGTTTAGTCCAATTTTGTTCTTAGACCAATAAATCATTACTATTTCTCCGATAATGTCATTTCTCTCAACAGGACCGAAATAACGCGAATCAATACTATTATCTTTGTTATCCCCCAGAACAAAATACATATTTTCGCCCAGTATTATTTTAGTTTTTGGTTTTGATTTTGATTTATTGGAATTTACTTTGTTTATATTATTTATTTCTAAAAAGTCTTCATTATATAATATCGTATCACCAGCGATACCAACTACTCGTTTAGTGATTTTTTCGTTTACATAATTATCGTCAATATTAAAATCATTAGAATGTACAACTTCTTTGATTTTAGTATTTATATTTGGCGATGAAAATACAATTATATCGTCTCTTTCGATGTTTTTATATTCCCAACCAGCAAAGCTATAAGCGACCTTGTTAACAATTGTGAAATCACCTGTCAATAAAGTATTTGCCATAGAATTGGAATTAATAGAAGAAAAATCTAAAAACACTCCTTTGATTATCAATGTAACTACCAAAAATGTAATAACTATTCTAAAAATATAACTTATCATAGTGATTTTTTCCAATATGTACGCAAAACTGAGTCTGAAAGAAAGCTTTCTTTGAAGTCAAATAATCCATAATTAATGACTTTGCCGCCATTTTCTGTTGAAATGCCTAAATTGTAATAGTTTTTATTAGTTTTACTTAGTTCAAATATTAAATTAATCATACCATAATTAGATGGTTTTAAATTTTGATAATCATAATCCATTGCATTATAAAACATGTGATAACCGTTTGAATTTACTTCTAATAAAAATTGCCCTGCAATGATTTTGTCATTATATTTAACGACATATATTTTGGCTTCTTGTAAATTTGTAATTAAATAAATCAGTTCTTCTAATGTATGAACAGGCTTGGTATTGTATTTAGTTAAAGTTTTACAAAGCAGGTGATAAAACTCTGTGATTTCATTAACATCGTCAGTAAAGTAAGAAACCAAATTATTTTTTTGTGCTAATCTATAATTTCTTTTTACTTTATTTTTTGATGAAGTATCGAATTTATTTAGAAAATCAACAAATTCTAAACCCTGAAATTGAGGTAAATAAATACAATTAGATAATTCCTCTGATTCTCTATCAAAACCTCTATGCGTCAAACAAAAGTCAACTACGTCAATATTTGACTTATTGAATATTTTCTCTGCATTTCTAAACTCAATGTAAGAATAATTATTAGTTTTAGAGTACTCAATTATCGAATCTATTATTTCAAATGTTAATTCTAAATTTGGGTGTTCAGAAAATATAAATCCACCGTAAGAACTGCCTGGGTGTGATTTTAGTATTTTGATTTTATGGGTGATATTACTAACACTTTCTGTAACTTCTTTATAAATATTGGCTGCCGTAAATACGGAAATCAACTTGTTGTTTTTATAAAATAATAAAGTATTATCTTCAAATTTATCAGTAGATTTATTAATATTATGGTATTCCAAAAATTTCTTTTTGTGAAAAATGGTGCCATTAATAGAATTATCGATAAAATTATCAAAAAAAGTAATTTTTTGACTTTTGTCATTTAATTCACTTTTTTCAAAATTAAGACTTTGAATATCCCTCAAAGTTAATTCATCATATTTTTTGATTACCATTTTATCCATATACAAAAATACGTATAATTTTAATTAGAAAAATAAAAAACTCATCGTGAGTTCAATAATTGAAGTTTAAACAAAAAAATAGCCCATAAAATTATGAGCTATTTAAGTATTTTGTTATTATTACCCAAAGATTATGCTTTTTTCTCAGCCAATTCAGTAGTAATGCTTTCTATCCTTGATTGAATATCACTAATTTTTCCAACTCTTTCGTTGATTTTCTCATTAATGCTATTTTTTTGAGAAATTAGGTTCTCGTCGTTAGGATTTTCGTTAAGTTTATTTTCTAACTCAGACAATTGACCTTTATCTTCAGTTTCATATTCGTTTAATTTTTGTAATCTTTCTTTAAGATTTGACAAAATTTGACTTAATTTATCACCTTTGTCTGCTCTACGTTTGTCCATAAATTCATTACGTTTGTCGTCAAAAATTTCGAAAGCTTTTCTTATTCTTTTGAATAATTCATTTCTTTGGTCTTTTTTGAGTCTCAATATTTTGATTTCATCTTGAACAGCAATTAATCCTTCTCTGATGTCTTTAAAGTCATTTGAATATTCAACATTTGTGATTGCTTCGCTTACTTTGATTTCTAGGTTAGAGTAGTTCACATCTGCTTCTTTTTCAAATTGTTCTTTATCAACTGTTTCGCCACCGTTAAAACTCTCGAATGCAGTTCTCAATGCACCGTATAATTCATCTCTTTGAGTTCTTCTAAGAGTTAAATCTTTCAACATTGCTTGAGTTTGAATTAATTTTTCTCGTGCAATTGTTGGTTCCACATTTGTAGAAACAAATTCAACTGCTTCATCTACAGCTGGTTTGATTTGCTCATAATTTTTGTCCGCTTCTGCATCAAAAGATTTTCTCTCTTCGTCCTGTCTTACATTTAATTCGTTAAATGCTTCACGAATTTGACCGAACAACTCATCTTTTTTCTCTCTCAAAACTCTAACGCCTTTCAATTCATTTTGCAAATCAATTAATTTTTGTCTTGCATCTTTAAATATCACTGCTGCTTTAACTTCATTCAATACTACTGAAATTCTAGGTAATATTTTATCTAAATTTTCTGAAGATTCTTTGTTGAATTTTTCTCTAAACTCTTCTTGTTTTTTATTTAATCCTTCGAAAAATTCTTGTATTTCTGCGAATAATTTGTCTTTTATGTCTCTTTTCAATTGAGCAGTTTTTAATTGCTTTTGCAAGTCAATTAATTTTTCTCTACCCAATTTGAATTCTTTTACATTTTTTACAAATTCGATAACTTCATCATAAATTACT
>JBDNHS010000289.1:0-5278 GCA_041688685.1 Kapaibacterium sp. (SeqCode) | reverse complement strand
TTGTTTTTTAAAATAAAGTTAATGTAAATAAATATTTTATAATTTTTGCAATTTTTTGGGGATAAAATGAGTAAATTGAATATTGTGAATATAGGATTAATTGGTGCAGGAGAAGTTGCTCAAAATTTCCACTTGCCTGTTTTAAAAAATCTACAAAATGTAAAAATTTTCGGCATAGTAGATAGAAAAGTAACAAATGCTAAAATTATTGCACAAAAGTTTAATATCCCAAATGTTTGTGTAGATGTAGATGAATTATTGTTATTGCCTGATTTGCATGGGGTAATAATTGCTACTCCTACTTCACTTCACACTGAAATTGCTTTGAAATGTATTAATGCTGGTATAGCAGTATTTATCGAAAAACCAATAGCCCCTACTTACCAAGAAGCACTCCAAATCCACAATGCAAGTGTAGAAAAAAATGTAAAAGTTATGGTCGGCATGAACCAAAGATTTAGATATGACGCACGTATGATGAAAAATTATGTGCAAAATAATGAATTAGGTGACTTAATGTATATCAAATCTGGCTGGTTGCAGAAAAAAAATAAACAAGAATGGAAAACTCAATCAGAAAAATCTGGTGGTGGAGTTTTGATGGATTTGGGACTTTCTATGGTTGATTCTATGTTATGGATTAATAACTTTGAGGAAGTGCATTCAGTTTCTGCAAACTTGTATCACAGAGTTTCTGGTAAAGTTGAAGATTTGGCTGTGGCAACTATTAATTTCCAAAATGGTAGTGTTGGTATAATCGAATGTGCTTGGGCTATTTTCAGTTATCAAACAAATTATAATTTCAACATATATGGCAGAAATGGTAGTGCTCAGGTAAATCCTCTACAACTATTTAAAAGTGATGGTGACATTCTAAAGCCACAAGTCCAACCAGATAAATTGTCAAACTTAACGGAATTAACTAAATCTTTTGAAATGCAGTTAAAACACTTTGTTAGCTCAATCCAACACAACTTCAAATTAATTTCTAATACAGAAGAAGCGTTAAAAGTAATGAAAATTATGGACGGCTTCTACCAATCAGCAAGGCTTGGTAAAGAAATTATTATAGATTAATTGTAATGTGAAGGTAAAGAAATAAATTCTATCTAATTTTAGATTAATTGATTTTATTTAATTTCAATTAGGTCTTTAATTCTAATTTGATTACTTAGTAAATAGCTAAATAATTCCCAACGCTTTTGTGGGTTGTCTTCTGTGCCTCCCTGAGATTCAATATAATTTCTGACTAATTCAAGTCCGTAGTTATAATTGATTATATAAGTTCTGTATTTGAGAATAAATTTTATGGATTTATCGGCTTCCTCTCTTGTCATCAAATTATACTTAATTAACCATTGAATTGCGTCATCATTTGACATTGTGAGATTTAATAAACCACGTCCAACTTCATTTCTAGCAAAGTTTAATTTGCCTTTTATTGCATTAATTCTAAAAAATAAGTCAATACCATTTGTATCTAATCCAGCCAAAGGCAATAATATATTTTTTGTGAATTCTGTTTTTTCATTACCAGGGAAAGCTACTTCTATTCCATAATTAGCTGTGCCTTCTGCAATTAATGACTGAGGAGAAAATAAAGGATACAAAGTAATCTCTTGAAAATTTTGGTCTTTGTATAATTTTTTTTCCAATAATAAATTATATATATGATGCCCTGGGTAACCTTCGTGGCAAGCCAAATCAATTGCTCTATCTATATAAATTGGCAAATCTGTATTGATTTGAATTAAACTATTATAGTCTCCCTTATACCAATTATAACCACTCCAAGCAGTGCCTTTTAAATATTCGAGCGTAAATTTTTCGTTTACAGGTAATTCATACTGTGCTTTTGTTCTTATTCTTGCTTCTTGAATAGCCGCTTTGAAAACTATATCAAGTTTATCTTCTGGTATTATAAATTTTTTGGTAACTTCATTAATTCTTTGATTAAGATTTCCTTTCCCAGGTACTATATTTTCTAATTCTAATAACAAATCATCAAAATGTTCTTTGTCATATTTGGGCGCCACAACGCCAAACAACTCAAGTGATTCTTTGTCAAAGTCAGTTGTCTCGCCAGAAAATATTTTAACTCTTCTTATAAATGCTGTTAATTGTTCAGTCATCCAATAAGCCCTGTTTGCCACAGTCATATCGGAGGTAGTCATTGCAATATCATTCAATTCTTTTTGCAGATTGGTTATCCTCTGTATATATTCTTTTTTCAAAAATATATCAGCCGAAGCACCGGTGGGCTTATATTCATTGGGTCCATAGTATGCATCAACAAAGTCTTTATCTTTCTCTCCGATTTCTAATGCAATTTTTATATACTCAACGGACAGTTGGTCTAAATCTCTTGAAATAGTTGTATTCATATTTGTTAAAAAGATGAATATTATGTTAATTATTAATAGTTTCTTCATATTATCATTCAATGTGTTTTTGTAAAATTTACTAAAATCTTATCAAAAATTATAGTCGTTTTATTAATAAAATTATTTAATATATATTTAATAATTTTCCATTTACAATAGATGTTTATTTTATTGAAATTTTATATATTTTTACCACAATTATACCCACTTGCCCAAGCCCATTGGAAGTTGTAACCCCCAAGCCAACCAGTAATATCAACAATTTCCCCAACAAAGTATAATCCTTGCACTAACTTAGATTCCATTGTTTTTTGGTTTAATTCTTTTGTATCTAAACCGCCGACTGTAACTTCTGCTTTTTCATAACCTTCATTCTGAATTATATCCAGTTCCCAATTATCTATAATTTCAATTATCTTTTCTATTTCATTGTGATTATATTGTATTATTGGCTTATTGATTATATCCTCACTATGCAGCCTGCTTTCTATTAAATAATCAACAAATCTACCTGGAAGATATTCACCCAAAATAGTTTTGAGCTCTTTTTGACTTTTGATATTAGAATTTATGATTTCATTAATGCTTTTCTCTAAAGATATCTGAATATTAATTTTATCAACAGGTTTTAGATAAGATGATATTTGTAAAATTGCAGGACCACTAAACCCTCTATGAGTAATCAATGTTTTTTCTTTAAAGGTTTTTTCTATAGTTTTGTTGGTGTTTTTTGTTTTTTCTTCATAATTTGTTTTGACCACAGAATCAAAAGAAATCCCACTCATAGATAATAAATCTTTATCATTATAAATTAGTGGCACCAAGCCGGGTTTGATTTTTGTGATTCTATGACCAAAGTTTTTGGCAATTTGGTAACCGAAATTACTTGCTCCTTTTTTGGGAAAAGACAATCCACCACAAGCAATAACTAATTTATCAGAAGTGAGTTTAACAACACTATTGTCAAAATTTGATTGAATTTGTAGCTCAAAATAATCTTTCTTTTCTATATCAATTACTTTGTGATATGTAAGAATATCACAAAATTGTGAATTGATTTCAGCCAATAATAAATCTATTATTTGTTTCGATGATCTTTTACAGAATAATTGTCCCAAAGTTTTTTCATAATATTCGATTTGGTAATATTTAACCAAATCAACAAAATTTTCTGGTGTATAATTAGAAAAAGAAGACCTCATAAAATCCACATTTTCAGAAATATAGTTATCTATTTTCGCATTTATATTAGTAAAATTACATCTTCCACCCCCAGAAATAAGGATTTTATTTCCAACCGTTTTATTATGTTCGATTACTAAAGTATTTTGTTGGTTTTTGGAGGATTCTATAGCCGTCATAAGCCCCGCCGCACCGCCACCAATTATTATCACATCATAATGGTTTCGTGTTGTTTCTTGATTTAGATTGGTCATCAATATTTGTTATTTTTAATAATTATCTAATATTTGTCTATAAATAAACTAAACTTAATATTTAATTGATTTAAATTAATTTAGAATAAACAAAATTATTAAATTATTAACAATTATTTTATTTTTATTTGCTTTTTCAACAAAATTATTTTTTTTTTATAATATTTTTATTTATTTTTGTAGTCTATATAAATAAGAAAACAAAAAATGAGGTTTTAAAATGGCTAGAATATGCGAAGTAACGGGAACAAGACCAATGGTTGGTAATAATGTTTCTCACGCTAATAACAAAAACAAAAGAAGATTTTTACCAAACTTACAGAAAAAAAGAATCTGGGTACAAGAAGAAGGTAAATTTATAACTGTAAAGTTAACTACAAGAGCTTTGAAAACTATTGACAAAAAAGGTTTATATCAAGTTTTGAAAGATAATGGTGCTGTTCTTTAATTGTAGCAAAATTTTAGTTTCATCTTAGATGATTTATAAGTGATAGACAAAAGAAATTACTAAAAAAGCCGATATTTATCGGCTTTTTTAGTTTAGTATTTATCAAACTTTTTTGCAAAGATTGTTAAATTTTATTGTTAATGTTAATTTTAGATTAAAATAACATTAATTATTATCACTGCTCAACAAACTAGAAATATCTAATAGGAAAAATACATAACCAGTGATTTCATCTTTTTCATCTTTTATTACATTTGTTACCAACTCACAATAAATTTCTTTTTGATTTTTACATTTACAAACACAAATTCTTTGTTCAACTTTATCTGATAAAACTCCCCGTACAAATTCTTCAAAAGTCATATTAGGGTCTAAATCTATTAGATTTTGTTCTAATTTTTTCAAATTATAATGATTGTCTTTTTTAATGATTTTAGTTATAAAAAACAACAAGTTTTCATTAAATGATAAATCATCAACATCATAACCTAATAAATTATAAGTTCCTTTGCTAACTTGTTTGAATGTACCATTCTTTGTGGTAGTGAATATGCCAACATTTGTTTCGGCATTCAAGATAGTCATAATTTGAGTATTGACCTCAGTGATAATTTGGTCATTTACTTTGAGGTCTGTAATATCTTCTATATGTGAAATAAAATGTATTGGCTCATTTTCATTATCTCTGATAAGAGTGGCAGTGAGTCTGCCCCAAACTGTATTGCCAATCTTATTAAAGTACCTTTTTTCGATTGTGTAACTACTAATTTCACCTGCAAGACACCTTCTTAATTGTTTGGTATCTAATAATAAATCTTCTGGGTGAGTTATCTCTTGAAAAGTAGTATTTTTTATTTCTATATTATTCAAATCCAAAAATGCACAAAAAGAATTGTTTGCTTCAAGTATTTTACCATCTAAAGAAACTATTGCCATACCAATATTAGCATTTTGGAAAGTACCTCTAAACTGTATATCAAACAAATTAGAATTTTGAATGATTTTTTTCT
>JBDNHS010000288.1:0-1743 GCA_041688685.1 Kapaibacterium sp. (SeqCode) | reverse complement strand
TATTAATCATAAAAATTAATTCATAATGTTATAAGCATCTATATCTATATTTATTCTCAAATCATTGAAATTATACAATTTATTAAATATTTCCAATTTTTTAATCAATATGTTATTTGTTTTCATACCAGACTTATCCCATTCTTTATTAACTTTTATAATTAAATGTACCCTAAACACTTTTGCAATTTGCCCAACATAAGGCGAAAGTGGTTCATAAATAATTAATTTATCTTTATGTGAAGTACTTTCTAATAATTTGTAAAATAGTTTAGAAGCATTATTAACAATGTTGTTGTTTTTAGATTTGAATTCTATTTTTATTATTCTATAAAATGGTGGGTAGTTTAATTTCTTTCTGTAATCTAATTCTTTTTTGTAAAATAATGTTGGAGTGTTGTTTAAAACTGCATCAAATACAAAATGTTTTTCATTTTTAGTTTGTATTAATACATATCCTTTTTTGTGAGAGCTTCTGCCTGCCCTTCCAGATACTTGAGTTAATAACTGGAAAGTCTTTTCTGAAGCTCTAAAATCATTATATAATAAAGAAATGTCTGGATTGAGTAACCCTATCAAAGTTACATTTTCAAAATCTAAACCTTTTGACACCATTTGAGTTCCAATCAAAACATTATATTTTTGATTTTCAAAGTCAAATATTATTTTTTTTAATTTACTTTCAGTATTTCCAGTGTCAGCGTCTAATCTTATAGCATTTACTTGATTTATATTTTCATTTAATAATTCTATTAATTCTTCTTCTATCCTTTGAGTTCCATAACCACTAATTTTAAATGTTTCATTATTACAATAGCTACATTTGGGATTATTTACTTTTGAGTATCCACAGCAATGGCAACGTAAATGAGGACTTAATTTGTGATATGTTAAATTAATCTCACAATTGGGACACTTTTCTGATTGTCCACAGCTTATACATTCAATTAATGGCGAATATCCTCTTCTATTCAAAAAAAGTATGACTTGTTCATTCTTTTGCACCTTGTTACTAATTTCATTTACTAACTCTTTGCTAAATAATCCTAAATTTTGTCCAAAATTACTATTATCTACTTTGTCAATTACTATAAATTCTGGTAATGTCGCTCCATCATTTCTTTGTAATATAGTATGTAACTTATACTTGCCAATCTGAGCATTATAATAACTTTCGAGCGAAGGAGTAGCACTACCCAAAATTACGGGACAATTTTCTAAATGCCCTCTCATTATAGCGACATCTCGAGCATTATAATTTAAGTTAGTACTTTCTTGTTTGTAGCTACTATCGTGTTCTTCATCAATTATTATCAATCCCAAATTTTGTAAAGGTGCGAATACAGAAGACCTAACTCCAATTACAATTTTAAATTCTGAGTTTGCAATTTTTAACCAAGTATCGTATCTATCGTTATCATTTAATTTACTGTGTAAAATTGCTATTTGATTAGGAAATGCAACTTCAAATCTCTCAATCATCTGAGGAGTAAGAGCAATTTCCGGTAATAATAACAATACATTTTTACCTATATTAATAATATCATTTATTAATCTTAAATAAATTAATGTTTTGCCGCTACCTGTGATTCCATAAATCAAATGTATAGAATTAGATTCAGAACCAAATTTAGAACTATTGTTAATGGAGTTGTAAACTGAATTTTGCAATTCATTCAATTCTAATTTTAATTCATTTTTTCTATTGAAATTTATAATATTATTTTTACTTCTTTCAATTTT
>JBDNHS010000287.1:0-4432 GCA_041688685.1 Kapaibacterium sp. (SeqCode) | reverse complement strand
TGCAATAACAAGTTTACTAAATGTAAGCAAATTACATACATTAAATTCAGTGTTTGCTACAGTAATGTATCTTTTAGATTGTACATAATGAGATAAAATGTCTTTTAAATTATGCTTTTTTTCTATTGTTTTATTGTACTCAATAATACAATAATCTGCAAGCTGTGATATTTTTTTTAATATTACATCTTTAGCTTCTCTACTATATATTAAAGACTCTCTATTTGGTGTAGGAAATAACCCATCAGACAAATTAAATCTTAATCCTATAGGTAGTTCAATTCTATTTATTCCTAGTTTTTCAAAATCTAAAGAATAATAAACATCATCTAAACATACATGTAAGTTTCTATCTTTAGCTATTTCTGAAAATTGAAAAATATCAGACCTATGTATAAGAAAGTTATTATCTATTCCATCTACAATAAAAAACACATTTTTAAAATAAGCAAGCTGTTGTTTAATTTTATTTAAAAAATCATTTTTATCATTCCAATTTACTGGAACAATAATTTTTACACCATTTGGTTTTTTTGTAGGAGTAGAATGAATAAGATCAATTGAATTCACTTCTTCTCCTTCATACATCATATATTTACGCTCTATTCCATCTTTTCTTGCAGTAAAATAAAAACTAGAAGTGTAAGCTAAAGGTGCTTTAAAACCTAAACCAAACATTCCTAGCTCTGTAGCACTGTTTCTTTTACTAGACTTACCGTATTTACTAATAATATTTCTAACATCATCGTCATCTAACCCTGTACCAAAGTCTTCTACAGAAAATTCATAATTATTAGCTTTATTACGTATAAGAGACACTATAATAGGTTTGTCTATATTTAATCTTCTGTGACTATCAAGAGCATTACTTGCACACTCTCTGATAGTAGATCCTATAGAATCTGAATATAGATTCTTACTTAACATCTGCATCAATACTTGTGCAGAATCTAAGTCTAATGACATTCCTATACTTTCGTTTTGAGTTCCTAATTGAAGAACTTGTGATTGTTTTTGTTTTTCTAAAATCATTTTTTTTATTTTAATTTTTTAATAAAATAGTTTGTTACTTCTGGTATATGCTTTTTATAATACGGTTGATTGTCCATACACCATTTCTTAATTTCTTCTTTTGTTTTAAAAGGTTTTATATGAGACTGATTTCTTATTATCATATTAAATATAGGTTCTAAGTCATCTATAAATGACTGAACTGTCCATCCTTCCCAAATGTGTTTATCTAAATTCATATTTATCTATTTATTTACTTTCTTTTTACTAACCATATAGTTTTGTATTCAAAACTAAATCTTACATTCTTTTTATCATCACCATAGTGGGGTTTATCAGGATTAAAAATAGTTGTGTTTAATCTATTACATACTGCTTGAGACCAAATAAAGTCCACTGCTCCGTTCCACTGTTTTTTTAATGTAGGTTTAGGTGGTCTTATAATTTCCATATAATTTAAGTCTACTCCTCTTACTATAACTTCGTCTCCAGGTAATAAATCTTCTATTTTAACTGGATTGTTTATTTGTTGCATATTAATTAATTTTTATTGTTTATTTTAAAAAGGAACATCACAATCTAACCAATGAACACCAAATGAATTGTTGTCATACATTAGTTTATTAATGTGCCTAAATACATTATTTGTGTTTTTTATATCAAAAGTTTGTGTAAGTGATCCTAAATACTTTTTATAATTGTTTGCGTCTTCTCCTATAAACAATACTGGTACTCCTGTAATGCTTATTATTTCTTCAAATAAAAATTTTATAAAGGGTTCCCATAGTTTATAATGATTGTTTGTTTTTCCTATTTCAACAGATAGAGCACTGCCAAGCATTAATACTCCTTGATTTGATAAGTATGTTACATCTGGATTAGGGTAATAACTTAAATTTAACCCATTATACAATTCTTTTTCTATCTGATTGTAAAAATTTTGTAACTCAATTGTTGTTTCTTGATCATCAGAAGAACTAAATAAAAGTCCGTTTGCTACATATAAATCATTTTTAATTGTGTCGTAAGGAGATGGGCCTATTAAAACTATTTTTAAATTGTCTAAAGGCGTTTCTTTAAAACATCTCCATACATTAACAGACAAAGGGGCTATTTTTTTGCCCCTTTTACTTTCTTCTTTTAAAAATAGATATATATTATCACATTCTTTACTTTCTATAAATGTTTTTATTTTAGAATGCCAACTTACATGAAAATTATTTTTAAATTTTTCAAAATCCATAATTTATTTTTTTACATTGAAAACAACTTTAGTTGCTCGGGAATAAATAAATCTTTTTTTAAAGTTTCTGGTATAACTACACCACATTCATTTACAAAAAAATTATGAGCATCCATATGATTCTTCATCCAAAGCGTAGGGTGCAAATTCTTCATACTAAAGCTTGTAAACTGATATAGTTCATATAAGCTGTCTTTGCTCTTGTAATCGTGCGTAGGGTGCTTATATTCGTCTTTAATTATGTTTAATTGTGTGCTTTCTATAATTTCAGCATCACATATTAGTTTTCCAATTAATTCAGCTCTTACTCTTTTACTAATTTCTATTTCTTTCATAGCGTCTCTTTGTATTTGCATTCTTTTAAAAGACTCTTGTGATCGCTTTATATATTCAGTTATAGTTTTAGGAGCAAATATTTGAACATCGCCAGAATGTTTTTTTTTAAAATTACAAAAATCTCCAGTAATCATTCCATTGCTACACACACGTACTTCTGCACCTATTCCAAATTTTAAACTTACTTTTTTGTTATAGCTGTTCTGAAAAGCTATTTGTAATTGCATTTCGCTGTCTGAAACATCTTTAATAGTGTATCTAGCTGTTGCTACATTTCCATTGTTTGAAGAAAAATACGATTCTTTATCTATTTTAAAACCAGAAGAGTAAATACTATTTAATGTTAAATCCATTAATTCTTCGTGAGTAATAGGCTTGTATGACTTTGTTTCTAAAGGAATAGGCGTAGCTATTAAAATTTCCTTGTCAGTTTTATATGTTTTTTTTTCCATTTTGTTTTTATAATAATTGTTTTGATTTTAAAAAATTTTCTATTGTTTTCATTCCATGTGTTTTTGCAAGATCAGCAAAATCTTTTATTCCTTCAGATAGATAATGATTAGGAACGTTGCAATAGTCAAAATTAAATTTTTTTGTTATTTCTAAACTATTTTTTTTACCTGTTTCGTCTGAATCAAAAGCTAACACTTGTTTGTTTGAATTGTTTTTTAAGTATTCTAAGTTATTTTCAGAAAAACATCCCATTCCTTCATTTTGTACTGCACAAGAGTAAGGAAATAACTTTTTCATTACCATGTAATCTTTTTTGCTTTTATTAATAATTGCAGTATCACAATTTTTAATATCATCTAATCCGTCCATCATAGTAATAGGAACATTATTAGGGGCCCATTTTTGTTTTTTGCTTGCAAAAGGACTATAAATTTTCCATTTTCCTTCATATAAATAGCCAAACCTTAATTCTAGATTTTTTAAATAGAATTTTTGTTTGTTTAAATACACTGTATCTATAGAATAAACATTGTTTGACTTAAGATCACTAATATCTTGATGATAAGTATTCCAATAAGCCAGCTCTTCGTTTGTAAACTTTTTTGTTTTTACTTGAATAAAGTATTCAATCTTATTTACAAATTTTGGTTGTGAGTATTCTTCTATTATTCTTTCATATTTTTTTGTAGAAGAATAATTTATTATTCCTAAATCAAAATCATTATGAATCATTAATAAAACATCATTAAAATTAGAAACATTAAACATACTCTTTACAAAGACAAAACAATTTCCTTTTTTACTAGTGTCACCAAAATCTATAAAGTTTAATATTTCACTTTTATAACTTATCATAAACGAAGGAGTTCTTTCTTCTCTAAAAGGAGAATAAGTTAATTCATTTATTTTCCAATTACTATACGGCATGTAAAAACGATAAATATCATATTGCGATATTTTATTTAAAATAGACTCAACAGTGAGTTTTTGAATTTTTACACCTTTTATCATAATTAATTAATTTAAACAAAAAAACTTTCTCTATTTCTAAAGAAAGTTTTATTGCCTCTATGGTATCAATCCCTGTTTTTATATGTTGGGCTGCTTGTATTCCTTTGATTGGGTTTATAGCTACTGTAGTGATATCAAGTCCTACATTGACTACGTCTACAATTTTATGTACTCGGTTTAAAGATTTGTTATAGGTAAGTTTTTTTCCGTTATGATCTAATTCTAGTGGCGTAAGGCTTTTAGTGGTAGATACTAGTTTGGGTTGTAGTTCCAGGGTTTTTTGTTGTACATAAAGTGCAGTAGCAAACTCGATTAATGCTGTATTTTCTATATCTAAGTCGCGTGTTTTTATTGCTTTATGGGCATCAAGACCAGTTT
>JBDNHS010000286.1:0-3842 GCA_041688685.1 Kapaibacterium sp. (SeqCode) | reverse complement strand
TAAAATGTTATCCTTGATAAAGTCTATTTATCGTTTTAGAGAAGATCTGACCTTAAGATTAGGAGAAATATAATTGCAATTCTAGTAACAATAAGTCAATTAGATAATATGCAACTCTTTAAAACAAATGATATAGACTATAATTGATTAAGAGAAATTCTAGGTTAAATATTAAAATCAATTTCAACAAGAATAAGATTTCATAAGGCAATATTCAAATAGAGTTGTATAAAAAAACTAATTATTGATTGAAAGATTTACTTCCAAATAATTCATTTATTTATACAAAAAAAGAAATTATTAGTTACAAATTAGCTGTCAAAATTATTAAATTTTTTAGATCTAGAAATAGTTTTTAGATTACTAAATTGATAAGGTATTAAGAATGATTTAAGATAATGTACTTTAGAATTATGGAATTGGAACCTACTTGCTGTCAAATTAGATTTAATTTTATATTTTAGAATGTATATCTAAAAGTGGGTATTGGAAAGAAACCTTCTTGGTATTCAGTCTGAATCTTATTTAATCCAATCTGTGATATAAATTCCGATTTGTCATAATTTCCGTTTATAAGTCTCAAATCAAACGCCCTAACGGTTGCAATATCATATTGAGGTTTCGAAGCAATAGTCAAAAAATCAGACTTGTCAATACTATTGTTTATATCAAGCATACTTATCAGGAACGCTTGTGCTTGTAAGAGCTCTAAAGTGATTAGGATTAGGTATATTTACCTTTCTAATTGCCAAAGGACACCAGAAGGATAATTACCCCTAACAATGATATCATTTCTATTTTAATTCGCAACTATTCTTGATATAACACACAAAAAAATCTGCGTGCTTTTATTATTTTTAAAATTAAATGAACTATCACTAACAACGAATAAATCATTTACAATGGATTGCTGGTCTTTTCTCCTATAATTAACAATCTCAACTTCACCCAATTTGACAACTGACTCAACCAAAGTTATATTTCCATTTAATTCTTTACTCGAACTTACAATTATATTATTTAAGCTTCTATTTTCGAATCCTAAGGAGGTAATCACTAAAGAAATTCTACCTAATGGTAAATCTTTAATTTTGATATATTTATTGATATCACTTCTGAGCAATTCAAAAGTTATTTTTCAAATGCTAATATAATTTCAATTTTGACCCACAACAACCTCATAAAACTTATAAAATATATAACAGAATAAGAAAACTGACACTTTGCCAAAAATATAACACAAATAAAATAAAATAATTAAATAAACAAACAAAAAAAAAAGAAACTTTTAAAAATAGTTTCTTTTTGTATAAATTTGCGTTTAAATATTCTGAGATATATTTCTATTCTTCTTCTTGAATTGATTCTACATCTAAATTGGAATCTAAGCCAGTAGGGGAATTATCGAATTCATCAAAGATAATATTCGTATTTTTTAGACAAATAATTAAATTTTTTATTTCTGAGAAAGCAATATTATTTCCACTTAAATTTAATATTTCTAACTTTTTTAATTGACAGATTGACAAAGGTAATTTTTTAATCTTGTTATTTGACAAGTCTAAAATCTTTAAATTTTCTAAATTTACTACATAATTTGAAATATCTTTAATTTTATTATTAGATAAGTTAATATATTCTAATTTATTTAACTCACTAATAAAATCAGGTATCATTTTGATATTATTGCCCTCAAGATTAAGGTACTTTAAACTTTTTAAATTAACTATATTTTGAGGTATTTGTTTGAATTTATTGTTTATTGCACTTAAGTTTTCTATATTTGTAGGTAAATCCGTTAGGTCTTTAAGCTTTTGATTGTCAAAATTCAAAGTATTGTTCATTTCCTTGTTTTGATTATTCAAACTTATTTTATTATTTTTAATGTTATTAATTTGTTCCTTTATAACATCAGTGCTCCCATCTTTCATTTTAATTATATTTTTATATATATTCAATGACTTCTCAAAATATTCGATTGATAGTTTTTTATAATTATCTTTATTATCATCTTTAGAAGAATTGATATATAAATCTCTATTAAGATAACCTAATGATTCATAACCATAAGCCTCCCAATAAGAGTTTTTCTCAACTAAACTAAGCCCTTTTTGTAAATACATTTCCGATTTTTTAAAATCGTTTAACTCTCTATAACTATTAGCTAATTTCAAATACTTTACACCTAATTCTGAAGAAAGAAGTGTAGTATTTGATAAAGTAATACATAATAAGATTAAAATTATTATGTAATAATTATGGTTATTTTTAGTTCTAATTTCTTTGTTTTTCATTTTTATCTCCATTCCATTAAATTTACTAATTCTTTCAATTATTGTTTTCAATTTTATTTAAAGGTCTCAATATTAGTTGAAGTTCTCCAAAGCGGTATTCTTATTCCTACCTGCAAACTATTAAAACTATTATTTCCAAAATTAAATAAATTTGTATTAGTAGAATTAATTTGTGCTTTATAGTCATCTTGCATAAAGAACCATTTCATATTGACATATAATTCAATAGGCAAAGAAAAACTTGTATTTTTAGTATTGATTTCTAAACTTATATTTTGTCCACTAATATCATTTTCTAATACATTTGTATTTACAGCTTTGATTTTACCCCAATATTGAGCAATTCCAATTTTAGTACCAACACTCATACTTTGTATTCTAAATAAATCGTTAAAGTTAAATGACAATCCTAAATCATAAAATTGATTATCAAATTCTAAAGTTTGTATTATTATATTATTATTTGTTACATTATAGTTATGTTGAAAATTGTAATAATTTGCATCAATACTTAATAAGTCATCTAAATTAAATAAATAACCTGCATTGATACTTGCTCCAACATTAGTAGATAATTCATTTGAATAATTATCCCCAGTTACATTTGGATAACTTGCACCCATATTTATTGTGATAACATTACTTTTCAGACTTTCTTTTGCTTCATTGTTCTCAGCTATTAATTTATTTGTTTTATAATAATCAAATAAATTTGATATTTTTGATTCTTGATAATCAATAGTCAATTCATTTAATTTATTTGCAAGGTCTTCAATTAATTTAATATTATTATCTAATCTACTTTTTAACATTGAATAACTATCAGCGTAAATTTTAAGACTATCAGCATATTTATTAGTTAAATTCAACTCTTCAATCATTGCATTAATTTGATTATTTTTTGCACTCATCGGCAAATCATTGATTTTACTTTTTAATTTCTTAGCTTGTAAATAATATTTTTTCAATATTTTAGAATCATTATCAGTTAATTCTTCAATAGAAGGAGTTATAATATTTATTTTATTTGTATCTCCGATCAAATTTAATTGAGTTTGATAAGCAACACTGAGTTTATAATATTCAATTAATTTTTTTGCGTACAGATCATCATTATCTTCATATAATTCTAATTCATATCCAACAGGGAATGGGTCTAATTCAATAATAGGTGTTTCGGAGTGTAACTTTAGGTTAAATGTAAGAATTATGAATATAATCATAAATATTTTTTTGGAAAATGAATTTAGACCAATTAACAATTCTCTATTTAGATTTTGACTTACAAATATTTTAAAAATTAGAAATAGCAAAATTATATTTTTTAAAGAAAAAAATTGTTGCAATAAAATTATCATAATTACCTCAAATTAATATTTAATCATAATAATCAAAATTAATGCCAAATAAAAAAATGTGTAACTAATATATACATAAAGTATTTAAGTAATCAAGTTGTTCTTAAAAACAATAATATGAAAGAAAATCCACGTAATTAGATGTAATAATAATTGGAGAATTAGAATTATAATAAAACTATAGTAATAT
>JBDNHS010000036.1:0-10500 GCA_041688685.1 Kapaibacterium sp. (SeqCode) | reverse complement strand
TTCGATTTTTCTAAAATTGTCTGACTTTTAAAGTTTTTTATAAATTAAGAGGTTCAGGTATGATAATATCTTTACTAATTGGAACTATTTTAGGAATAGCATTAGCTTTGCCACCAGGTCCAGTCGGTATCACTGCCATCAAATTTGGTCTTTCGAGAGGCAGCAAACCAGGAACGGAATTGGCATTGGGTAATGCAATTTTAGACTTTTTCTATAGTTTTGTAATGATATTTGCTACTTCTGCTGCTACATTGGCAGTCAGTTCTTTTGCAGATTCCTACCCCTATGTTTCTACAATTATACAAATATCGGTTGTTTTAGTGTTTTTGGCTGCTGGTATATGGAATTTATCAAGTACTAACACAAGTTTTGATTATAACAATCCGGATACTGCATTTAATTCTCGCTTCTTTACCTTATTCAAAAAAAGAGGACCAATTTTGCTTGGTGCTGCGATAGCACTTACTAATCTTGCAAATCCAACATTTATCCCAGCTTTGGCTTTAATTTCTATGAAGGTGCATAGTTTGAATTTATTTGAAAATAATTTTTTAAATAACTTTAGTTATGCAATTGGTTTTGGTCTTGGCAATTTTTTATGGATTACTATTTTGGTCAAATCAGTAATAAAATACAAACACAAATTGTCTGAAAATATGTTATTAAGAATAAGACAATTCGCTGGATTTACTTTCTTATCTTTTGGTACTATTTTGGGTTATAGAGTATTTACAATCACAAAATGGACAGAATTTATTAGATTTATTTTAGCTTTCTAATCAGCCAACTTAATTCACATTTTGATTAGTTATTACATATTAATTATAAAAAAAGATTTACTAATGAAAGTAAATCTTTTTTTTGTTTTAATAATCTTTTTAGTTCTAAAATTTATTTAGAATAAGTTTAGTTACTTATTATTTTTTTCTTATTTTATGATTACTTATTTCTTAATTACTTATTAAGTATAAATTTTACTGTTTCTTCATACGGTCCAGCATTCACTTTAATAAAATATACACCTTGGTTTAAGTTGATAACAGGTATATTTATCTTATAATCGCCTGCTTTTTGTCTTGCTTCTATTAAATTATAAACTAATGTTCCATTGATGTCATACATATCTATTTTGACATTAGTCTCAAACCCAACCCCATATTCAAAATCTGTATTATCAACGACTGGATTTGGAGCTAAACCCTTAGAATAAAATTCTTTTCCAAGTGTTATTAGTCTTCCAGAGATAAAACATCCAACCATAATTATTTGCGATGTGTCAGATTCTGCTGTAATACAATTGTTTTCAAATTCTGTGATGATTTTAATTGAAGATAAAATCGTATCGCCTAAATAAGATTTAAATTTAATTACATTAGTTACTTTAGTTGGCAAAGTTAAATAACCGTTTATTTTGACACCAGATATGTATAATTTTCCGTTATTTTCTTCTATTTTGTCAATTGTCCAAGACCAATCATTCCCAATATTATTTAACGAAGATTTAAATCCGTTTTCAATGAATTTGAATAGATTTTTGTCATATTCAAATATATAATTAATTTTGGCTATATCTCCAAAAGATGGAGAATTGAAATCGCTGACAAATGTAAATTCTACATCATCACCAGGGAAAATTGATTTACTTTTTTCTACAAATGTAGTTTTGAAAGGCATAATAGTTGCATTTCCTGATATTGTAAATTCGCCTTCCCTACCATCAGACAATACTACTTTAATGTCTTCGGTATGGAAGCCTTTTGTTTGTGGAGTAAATAATACATCAAAACCACCTATTGAATTATTAACTATACTATTATTTGTAATATTAATTTGGAAATTATTTGAGTTATTTACTTTAGTTACCGTAAAAGTAATATCACTGTTGCCGTTTGAGTTATCAATTTCTATTGTTCTCGAAGGAACATCGCAAAGAAATGTGCTACCAAAATTTATATCAGCAAAAGTAATTGCATCTAAAGTTAGAGTATTCCCAGTTAGTTTGACTTCGGTAATTATGTTTGTAATCGGTTCTGGACCTTTTACATTATCAGCTAATATTTCTAATATAGAATTTTGGATACCATTTTTAGTTGGCAAAAATTCCAACTCAAATTGTGTTGTTGAGTTTTTGGCAACATTAATGTTTGTTAATTTCGGAGCACCAACAAATTTGAAATCTCCGCTATTAGTTCCATTCTTAAATCTAATTTCTGTAATAGTTAATTCACCATTTTTACTGTTATTGGTAATACTTAGGATTTGATTCGTTGACTTTACATTGATATCAGTAGTTGGAAATATTATGTCTTGAGTTTCCAAAGTTGGCAAAAATGTATTTGCTGTTATTTGAGTTTCTATAGAATTTTTTTCATTATTATTTTCTACCACCAAATAATCAAATTTAATTATACCAATATAATCTTGCTCTACTTGAGAAATAAAATCTACATTTACATTTTTTGAAGATTTTGGAGCTAAGCTAATTGGATTAGTCTTAATATCTTCAATAATAAATATATTCTCATCAATTTGATAATCATTTACAATGATATTAAAATCTGACTGATTTTCGATGACTATTTTACCATTTGCTGCAGTGTTTACTCGTTTATTACCGAAATTTAAAGGATTTGCTATTACACTAATATTACCTATTGAAATAACTAATTTGGCAATTGGCTCGGAGCATCCACTACTTGTCTTAAATTTTATATCAAAAGACTTGTTGTTATTATCAATTGGATTAAATTCTAAGTTAAGAGATAATTTTTGCTTTGAGTTTATAGTAAATTTATTTCCATTCAATAATTTTAATTCAGAATTAGCATCATTCATAATTAGAATTTCTAATGCAACATCTCTATCAGAATTATTATAAAAAACATCTTTAAGTAATAGATTTTGTTTTGCTTGTGGCAAATTTGTGTACGTTTTATTTTCTGTTAGACCACCACAAGGAGCAATCAAATCAATCGGTGGTACTGCACATTTTTCATCTTTGATTAATAATTGATAATTACTCTCACCAATAGCACCTTTTTCTACATAATTAACTGTAAAAGTGTGAGTTTGCCCTTGTTTTAGTACCAATCCACCAGTAAGTTTAGGTGATTTGCCTTTCCAATCTACATTAAAATTTGTGGTAGCAGGCAAGAAACTAAAATCAATTAATTTGTAATCACCTTGAAGCGCAGTGATTGTAACATCTTTTGAAATTAGACCACCATTGTTATCCGAAAAGTATAATGTGCTTTCAGAAATACCTATTTTTGAAATAGCAGTTTCAGGAAGTGTATATTTAATATTTTGTTTAATATTTGGGGTAGTTTTTTTGAAAGTTATTTCTAAATTTCTATCCAAATCCAAAATGTTATCAGTTTGGCAAACGTAAGGTTCTGTCCATTCTAATCTACAAGTAAATATATTTTGTAATTTATTATATATCTTAAAGAAAGCAAAGTTTAATTCATCTTTAGAATTTACTCTCAAAATCTCGCCACCAGTTTCTCTTGTAATCAGATCCAAATCACTTCCTATATTATTAGGAGCGTTAAGCAATATTACATAAATTTCAATATTATTATCCTGTGCTTTTTTGATGATTTCATTTCTCAAAAAATTCCCACTTGCTTCGTGCCCACCATCTGTTAACATAATAGCAACTTTTTTGGAATTATTAGACCTTTCAATCAATCTATCTAAAGACCCAAGCCCAGTCTCCCAAAATGGACGATTTAGGTTCGTAGCTCCAGCTCTACCTGCTGTATAAGTATTAACATTATTTAATGCCTCTGCTTTGCTTTCTGTCCACTCAAATGACTTTATAATTATACCAGCGAATTTAACTAATTGAAATGCACTTCCATTCACAAATTTCATTGAGTCCAAAAAAACTTTTGCCCCTGCTAATGCAATTTGATGATTTTTTTCTAAACCTGTATTAGGAAGTATAAGCATTGAAGTGCTTTCGTCAAGCATCATCGAAACTGAAACTGCTGGTTTTACATTCAATAAATCACATTTATGTTCAAATGTTACATTTTTGCCATCTTCTTTTATTTCAAAATCAGCAGTAGTCAACCCAGTTAGATTATTATAAAATGCATCTTTTGCAGTGTAAAATGCCTTCATTTTAGGGAATTCACTTTTATCAATTTGATAGACATTAAAACTTTGAGAAATTAATTGGTTATTGCTCAAAGTCATCAAAGTGATGAAAGTCATCGATGCCAAAAATAATTGAAGTAAACTCCTTTTTATTTTGCTGATACTTAGTATATTCCTTTTATAATTATTTTTACAATTTGAATAATTATTTCTGTTAATTGATATCATCTATTTGCCTTAATTATTTATTTTTCTAAATTTACAAACTTTTAAAAATAATTCTTTAAATTGTGTCTCTGTATAATTAAATAACACTTTTTTTTCATTTCGGTTATAAAATTTCCAGTAATTGATTAGTTTCTTCCATTTTTTTTTAAATAAAGCAATTTAAACTATTGTGAAATCTAATAAATTTCACAATCTAAAAAATCTGAAAAAATTGAAATCAAAATGAGTGGATTACATTTACTAACTATTTTTATTTCGTTACATAAATATAAACATAATTGGACTACATATATTGTTAAGAATTATTACTAAATATTCATTTATTATCTTATTTCTATATAATTATACTTATTCAAGTGAAAAGTGTCAAGATTTCTCCATACTTAATAACGGTGAACCGGTAGTTAGTTTCGGAATGGACACTACTTACAATTGGTGGGCAGTTACTCAACCATTTACTGATAGGTATAGAATTATAATCAATGGTAATGAGTCTGACTCTTATCTAAGGATATTTACACCAAATTTCTCTGCAAATGGAGATAATTATGCGTATTTTGCTGAAAACCAGTCAAATTTTAGTTTGATAACTCATTCCAAAGGGTATAGTTCTTCAAATAATAATTCTGATATAAATAATATAAATAACATTAATAATGAAAAAGTTGTGAATTTAATTACTAATAATTTTGGAGTTATTAAATATTCGGGTAATTCTAAAATATTGGCTTATAGCTATCAGATTAATAACTTAACTGAAATTAAGATTGTAAATTCAAACAACCCAAACAATGTAATCAATGAATTTAAGAATTTAATTGGTGTCAATAAAGATTTTGTGATTGATTACGAAGGCTACAATATTGCATATATTGCCGAAAGAGGTGGTCTCAAAAATTTATATATGAATAATATTGAATTGGGATACTTTGATGATATTAAAATCTTTGGCTTTTGGGAAGATGGAAGTCTATATTATGCTTCCAGAAACGGAAATATATGGCGAGTTAATAAAAACAAAGAAGTTATTGTTGATAATCTTGTTTTTGTTCAAGATGGACAAGTTAATTTATTTGGTACTTATATAGCATTTGTAGGCACTTCACCTAATGGACAACAAAATTTATACTCTTATTATGATGACCTTTATGAGCCATTAATGTCTAAACCTTTTGAGGTGATTTCTAATATGGTACTCAACCCAATTACTTATCTTACTGCATTTAGAGCAAAGTATTCGTTGAATGAATTAGTAGTGCTAAGTTTGACTACTTACGCTTCTTCGCCAACTGCCACACCGCCCCAATTTACATTCGAGGGGAATGAGTTGTTTTATAGCTATTGTGATAATAATTGTTTTTTTAGTGTTAATGGTAAAAATTACAGACTAAAAAATAATATTGATGTAATGACTAAATTAGTAAAAAAGCCATATTCTGAATCTTTTGCTTATGTTTCTAATACTGGTTTGTTTGTTTATGATTTATTCACCGAAGTAATTTATTCGGGAATGATGGTGGATTATATTATCCCACCTAGATATAATAGATTCGAAGATAGATATGAATCTATTGGTATGATTAATAATAGATTATATTTATTAACTTGTAAATTCTAAACTTTTTATTTTAATGACAAAAATCAGAAATTACATATCAAATTTAAAATCAAGACTTAGTTTAAGTACTAATTCTAATTCTACTTTATTGATTTTACTATTTTTGCTATTTTGTCTGAATTTTTCGTTTGCATTTTCAATCGAAGAAGTAGAAATAACTGATAGCGATACCACATTCTCCAATGGTTTATCAGGTTATGTGCCACCAGACAAAAGAACAGATTATGCTTATGGAGTTATTGCATCGTCAATTTTCAATATTCACAACTCTTCCTTTACTCAATTGTCGGAAGAATATCCGAATTGTTGCCAAGAATTTAAGTCTGGTTATGGATTAGGTATAAATCTTGGTGGATTTTATCGTCATCAATTAAACAAATACATTTCATTTGAATATAGCCTTTCTATTATTTATTTTGATGCTAATCTAAGGGAATTAGAAAATAAAGATGTAGAATTGGACGGGATAGTCAATAATGCAACTATTCAACATAATTTAGAAGTATCATTTAGGGATATTATGTTTGAATATAATGTTAAATTAGACTTATTAAATAATTTTAGAGTTGCTGGTGGAGTTTTTGGCGCTACACCAATTTTTACAGAATTTATTCAAAATGAAAAATTGATTGAGCCAAACAATAGAGGCACTTTCGAAAATGGCAGAAGAATTAGAAATGAATATGCTGGTAATATACCTAATTTAACTCGATTTTTATATGGTGTAAATTTTGGAATTGAATACGACTTTTTCTTAAACAAATCAAAATCTTATGCAATGACACCAAAATTTTCAGTTTCTCAAACATTTAATTCTTATATCACAACAGATAATTGGGTGGGTACTTTTATAAGATTTGGATTTTCTTTCTCTTATAACAAATATTTGGAATTTGATACACCTTTAGCTCCAAGTTTATAATGGAGAACTATTTAATATTTAAAATATTAATCTAAATAGTAATATTTATTGATAATTAGTAATAAATATCAATAATTACTACGGTCAATATTTATTTTCAAATATATTTGTTATTTTTGTTAGTAACTTTTTGCCAATATTAAATTTAAATAAAAAGCTTTATGAATAAAACTTTATTTAATTTGATTAAAAATAATCAAAAACTCTCTAAACTCATAAATTCTAATATTGTATTATTTATATTAGGTGTTATAATTATGTCCATACCGATGTCGGAAAATATTATCTCCAAAGAAAATATATTTCCTTATAAAATAATAAATCACAAATTGGAAAATGGGCTAAAAGTAATTTTCATTCCAATGGAAAGTAATGGAATAGTGTCATCTTATACGGTTGTTCGTACTGGTAGCCGAGATGAATGGGAAGCAGGGAAAAGTGGCTTCGCTCATTTTTTTGAACACATGATGTTTAGAGGTACAAAACGCCACCCTGGTGCAATGTATGATAGTCTAATCACATCAATGGGTGCTGATGCAAACGCATACACAACAGATGACTATACTTGTTATCATTTGAATATTTCTAACGAAGATTTGCCTATGGTAATTGATTTGGAAGCTGACAGATTTCAAAATTTAGCATATACCAAAGAAGGCTTCCAAACAGAATCTGGAGCCGTTTATGGGGAATACCGAAAAGGTCGTACAAGCCCATTTCAAGTATTGTGGGAAGACCTAAAAAACACTGCTTTCAAAAAGCATACCTACAAACATACTACAATCGGATATGAGAAAGACATAAAAGATATGCCTAATTTATATGATTATAGTTTGACTTTTTATCAGAGATATTATCGACCAGAAAATTGTGTGGTAATGGTAGTTGGAGATTTCGACCAGAATAAAACTCTATTAGAAATTAAAAAGCAATATTCAAATTGGGCAACTGGCTACACAATGCCTAAAATTGATGTAGAGCCAGAACAAAAATCTGAATTAAAAGCAAACGTGTCTTATCAAGGCAAAACTAATCCAATTATTACACTGGCATACAAAGGTATTGCCTTTGACCCTAACAACAAAAACTTCTTATCTGCACAGATTTTTGGTGACATTGCTTTCGGTGCTACTTCCGATTTATACAAAAAATTATATCTTAAAGAACAAAAATTACAAGTACTTAGTTCAGAAATTGATATGAATAGAGACCCATTTTTGTGGATGTTTTTTGGTGTAGTTAATCAAGAAAGTGATATTGATTATGTTAATACTGAAATGTTGAATACTATTGAATTTTTCAAAACTAATTTAGTTACTAAAGAAAAATTAGAAAAAGTTAAGAAAAAAATGAAGTATAGTTTTTTGATGGGCTTAGATACACCAGACAAAGTCGCTGGTGGATTAGCTAAATTTATTGCAATTACTGGTGGTTTGGAGAATTTGGAGAATTATTATAATACTTTAAATTCTATTACTCCCGAGGATATCCAAAATACTGTCAAAAAGTATTTTGTAAATAATAAAAAAACTACTGTAATTTTAAAAGGGAGTAATTAATAATGTCAAAAGTAAATAAATTAACTAATAAAATGATTACTGAAATTAATAAAAGAATTCAAAATAAATTTAATAACAAAATTAATATTGTAGCATTAATAATAATTTCATTGATTGGCTTTAATGCTTGTGAAAATAAAAGTGATGGAATATTGATGGATAAAGATAATAAAGTATTATTAAAAGTTGAGAGTGACCCTACAATTAGTTTTAATATCTGGTTCAAGGTTGGCTCTCAAAATGATCCAAAAGACAAAGAAGGTCTGTCTTATATCACTGCGATGTTACTTACTGATGGTGCAACTAAGAACAATACTTATGAAAATATCTTAGATAAATTAGACCCACTTGCCGCTTATTATAGTGCAAAAGTAGATAAAGAAATGACAGTAATTCGTGGTAGAGTTCACAAAGATAATTTAGAAGAATATTATACTCTATTAATTGATGCAATCAAAAGTCCAGCATTTGACCAAGGGGATTTGGACAGAATTGTGAAAAATACTATTAATTACTTAGAAAATGATTTGAGATATTCATCTGATGAAGAATTAGGAAAGGAAATATTATATTATAAAGTATTCGAAAATACTAATTACTCTCACTTAACTTCTGGAAATATAACTTCTTTAAAATCAATTAAAATTGAAGATGTAATTAAGTTTTATAACCAATATTACACAAAAGAAAATTATGTAATGGGGCTTGGTGGTGGATTTGATGATAATTTGGTAGAAAAATTAGAAAACGACTTAAACCAATTACCAAAAGGCAGACCAGAGGGCTTAATAATCAAAAATAATAAAATTAAAGGCTTACAATTCCAATTCATTGAAAAAGAAAATCAAGCAACTGCAATAAGTTTCGGTTTTCCTATCGATGTATTAAGAGGTGACGAAGACTTTTTTGCATTGGCATTGTTCAACTCTTGGTTTGGCGAACACCGTAATCAATCAAGTCATTTGTATAATGTAATTAGAGAACAAAGAGGTCTAAATTATGGCGATTATTCTTACATAGAAATATTTTTGAATGGTGGTTCATTATCAATGCCTAATCCTAATAATGCAAGAAAAAAACAGATATTTGAAGTATGGATAAGACCCGTACAACACATTCATAGACATTTTGCTTTGAGAGCCGCACTAAGAGAACTAAAAAATGTAGTAGATAAGGGAATGGACAAAGATGAATTTGAGAAAACAAAGAAATTCTTGCATAAATACGCTTTACATTATGCTCCAACAACCTCTGACAGACTTGGTTATCAGATAGATTCTAAATTCTATAATATTAGTGATAATAATGATTATATAGAGCATTTTAGAAAAGAAATTGAGGCAATGACAATCGAAAAAGTAAACAAAGCTATCAAAAAACATATACAATACAAAAATATTCAATTTTCTATCATTACCACTAATTCTGAACAATTTATCAAAGACTTAGTTTCGGATGTGGAATCTTCTATTGAGTATGAAACTCCTAAATCACAGGAAGTACTTTTAGAAGATAATTCTATAGCTACTTTCCCTATAAAAGTAAAAAGAGAAAACTGTAAAGTAACAAAGGTAGAAGAATTATTTAAGTAAATTTGAAATAGAATTAAAATAATCAAAATATTCAATACAGAAATTTTAGGGACAAGTCGTTTGACTTGTTCCTTTTTTGTTGTTATCATTGATTTTTCTTTTCTTTAATGTAGAGATGGATGACGTGTCGTCTCTACAATTAGAAAAACACCAACAGATGAAGAATTAGAAAGACAACCCTCCGATCGTCTCTACATTTAAGAAAAACACAAACTGATGAAGGATGAGGAAGACGACCCGCCGGTCTTCTCTACAATTAGAAATAATATTTATATGTAGATAATACAAAATATATATGTAATATATACGTGATATGTTTTGTAGATAAAAATATTTACAACTTACCTGTGAACTGCTTAAGTTAGCTATGGAAAAAACTAACAAAATAACCGCAAATATTACCAATCATTATTACCCTTGGAGAATTTATGTCCGTGTTACATAAAAACAAAGTTGTTAAATTAGAGAATGCGA
>JBDNHS010000285.1:0-3238 GCA_041688685.1 Kapaibacterium sp. (SeqCode) | reverse complement strand
TTTCTGCATTACCTTTACAGCAATCTGTAGAATTTTTCTCAATTACTTTAGATGCTTCGGTTGTTAGATTACATTTTACTACAAATTCAAATTCTGTTGATTTATAACCATCTACTGATACAAATACTGAATAACTGCCTTCACATAAGTCTTCTAATTTGATATAGCCGTCTGAATTTGTTTTGCCATCTGCTTTAACTACGCCACCTAATTTGAATTTAATTAATGCGTTTGGTACTTTGTTGCCGTCTTTGTCTTTGATTACTATTTCTGCATTACCTTTACAGCAATCTGTAGAATTTTTCTCAATTACTTTAGATGCTTCGGTTGTTAGATTACATTTTACTACAAATTCAAATTCTGTTGATTTGTAACCATCTACTGATACAAATACTGAATAACTACCTTCACATAAGTCTTCTAATTTGATATAGCCGTCTGAATTTGTTTTGCCATCTGCTTTAACTACGCCATTTAATCTAAATTTAATTAATGCATTTGGTACTTTGTTGCCGTCTTTGTCTTTGATTACTATTTCTGCATTACCTTCACAGCAATCATTATTAGCTTCAACTACCCTTGTTACTTCGATAGTTTCATCACATTTTAATTCAACTTCAGTTTCTAAAGTTTTGAAGCCATCTAATGAAACTAAAACAGAATATTTACCTTCGCATAAAGCTTCAAAGCCAACGTAACCATTTTCGTTGGTTTTGCCATCTACTTTGACAACTCCACTTTGTTTCAATTTGACTAAAGCATTTTTGTAAAACACTGCATTTTTATCTTTTACATAAAAATTTACTTTTCCTTTACAGCAAGTATCAGGCGGAGGAGTAAGACTTGAAATTAATGTTACAGATATGTTAACAGGATTACAATCTTTGATTTGGATATCTTCTTCTTTAGCTTTGTATCCTTCTTTTTGAATTGTTATACCAAAAGTTCCCTCACAAATATTTTCAATATTAACTATACCCAATTCATTAGATTTAGATATTCTTGTATTTTTTCTTTCTCTAAAAAACTTAACTTTTGCCATATCTATTGGCTCATTATTTTCATCTTTGATTGTAATATTAAGTAATCCACAGCAGTTGTTATCATTTTCTAATTTTGAAGGGATTTTACCATCGGTAATATTTTTGGCAAATTCCAAAAGAGGCATTTCGATATTTTTAAAATCGCTATGAGTTACTTTTACTTTATAAGAACTCATATTATTTTTAATATTTTCTATTTTGTAATTACCATTTTCATCGGAAATACTTGAAGAAATGAGAGTTTCGCTATTCAAAGTATAATTAGAATTTGAGTAAACATCAATTGTAGCGTTTGGAATTGGATTATTATCTTTATCACTTAATATACCTTCGTAGTTATAAACTAATGGTTCTTCTTTTACTGAATTATCTTCACAAGAATTAAGTGAGAATAATATTGCGAAAATACTAATAGAAAATAACATTGTAAGAAGCTTACCGCTAATTCTATTGCTGATTCTACTCTTATTTATTCTCTTTGTTTCGAGGTTTGAAAAGTTCGTTTTCATAGTTGCCCTTTATTAATAATAAAAAATATTTATTTTTTAATTCTAGTTTTTGTTTTAAGATTTTGGATTTTTTTATATTAACTTTTAAGATTAAATTTGATTAGTCTTAATAAACTTAAAAGTAAACGGTATAAAATATTGCATTTAGTGTTATAAATGAAGTAATTTAAAAAAAGTTACAAATTTAAAAAAATAAAATGAAAATAATTTTATTATAAGGACAAATATTTAAATTTATTTGAACTATTTTATTTGAACTTAATTGCTTTGAGTGGTGAAATTCTTGTTGCTATAACCGATGGAACCAAACTTGCTAAAACTGATAGAAACACTGAGAATGCAAAAACAAATAAAAAATATTTGTAATTAATACTTACAGGCACAGTTTCCAAAAAATGGACTCCAGCATTTAACTTGAAAAATTCAAATTTGAATTGCAGCCACAAAATTGTAAAAGATAAAACACAACCAATCAAAGAGCCAATTAATCCGATGATAAACCCTCTAAGAGCAAATATAATTCTTAAATCTTTTTTGCTCATTCCCATAGTTCTCAAAATCCCAATTGAATGCGTTTTTTCTACAGCTGCAATAATCAAAGCAGTGATAATATTAAGTGCAGCAACAAGACTTATTAAGCCCAGCACAAGTGGAATTGGTTCTTTTTGTAATGCAATCCAATTAAATATTGCTCTATGAAAATCATAAACAGTTTGAAAATAATAGGGATAGCCAATATAATTTTCCATTTTTATAGCCAAATTATTAATTTCATTTTGTTTTTCCAAATTATTAATTTGATTTTTATCATTTATGTTTAGAGTGATTTCTAAAGTAGTTACAGCACCTTTCATATTAAATAAATTTTGGGCAACATCCAAAGGAATGATGACCAATAAATCATCCCAAGAAGCAAAACCAGTAGAATAAATTCCTTTTAACTTTAATTGAATAATTTTAGATTTTGGAATATTTCCTTCACTTTTAAGAATACTATAAAGAATAACCCTTTCACCAATTTTTATATTCATTTTATCGGCTAATCTTTTGGAAATGAATATTTCTTTTGAGTTATTAGATGAAAATTTATAACTTCCTTGAATAAAATATGGTCTAAGTTTTTCTATTGCAGTAGTATCTTCGATTCCCCTGACCAACACACCATCTATATACTCTTTTGCCCTAATCAATGCTTCTTTTTCTATTACAGTCGAAATATTATTGATTAAGTTATTATTATTATTACTGTTATTATTAGTGTTAAATTTAGTTAATAATTTTTGTTTTACTTCATTATGATTCTCTAATGGAGATTTATTAAAAGATCTTGCAGAAATATGTGAAGTAAATTTGACAGCAATATCGTGCAGTTTTAGGTCAAATCCATCTAAAACAGCCAAAGATAATAATAAAGCAATATTGCCAACTATAATACTTAATAAAGCAACAATAGTTGCTACATTTAATAGTTTTGTTTTGCCTTTAGTTATTTTTTGAGCAATTAAGTAATAATATCTGAATTTTGAATTCAATAGTTTAAATGAATTAAATGTAAATAAGTTTTTGCTTAATTTGAGTTATATTTTTATTATTTTTTTTCATTAAATAATTATTGAAAAATTATTTTCAAATTTTATCAATAGATTTGTAAATAGAATAAAAATAATTAAAAATAATTTTTAAGTT
>JBDNHS010000284.1:0-2593 GCA_041688685.1 Kapaibacterium sp. (SeqCode) | reverse complement strand
TAATATATCCTAATCCAACAAATGGCAATTTAGAAATAAAATATAATATAAATAGACCTGATGTATTTCAATATGAAATAACAAATATAAATGGTCAAGTATTATTATTAAATCATTTAGGATTTAAAACCATTGGACAAAATACAGATGTGATACAAGTTGAAACTCTAACAAGAGGAAATTACAATCTAAGACTATTCTCAACTCAAGATAATATTAACTTTAAATTTATTAAGGAATAAATATTATGAAATTAAGATTAATATTAGAGTTGATATTGTCTATGATATTTGCAACATTTAATTTAGCAGTATCACAAGATTTATTAGACCCACCAAGATTACAAAGATTAGATACAACAACAGTAATAGATAGGAGTAGCAATTACTTTTTAGGTTGGAATTGGGGCAGTCCTGGACAGAAATTAGATACATCATTATTGATGAATTCATATCATAATTTCCCTATTGGTTCAACTCTTGCCAAAACAGATATGAAAGTAATGGAAGTACCAGGTGATTATCATTATCCAATGATAGCACCCAATGATACATGGGGAACTGGACTTATAGGTGGCAGAAATTCTAATAATGTATTTTTAGGGCAGTCTCTTCATTTGGAGCCAACTATTGTTGTAAATTCAACTGATAATTTTAGACCAAGAGCTGGTGATAAGACTAATGCAGTATTTGGCTTTGAGAATCGTGATTCTACAGTTGGCAGCATTCTAAGTGATAGTATAAATCCAAATTTTAGTCGTTATTTATTAAATTCAACAGGTGTTACAACTCCCGTAAGAGTTTTGGATAATGCTTGGAATGGAAAAATATTGAGGTGGTTAGATTATAAACCAAATTTAGTTAAAATTGATTCTTCTTTTTCACCACCAAAAGAGATATATGACAGTACTGGTACTAATAATTTTATTATAAATGATACTGCGGATGTAAGAAGATACCATCCATTTAATGGTAAACAATTTTATTTGAGTGTAAATTTACGTTCATTAGATAGTGCTCAATTAGATTCACACTTAAATGATACTTTATTAACATTAAGAGTAAAATATTGGTTGTCTGATACATTAACTTATACAATAACAGATTCAGCTTATGTAAAGTTTGATTCGATACCCAAAAATAGTGTTGACGTATTATCAATTAATTCAACTTTAAACAATCAATTTAGAGGATTTGCAAGAAAGCTCAATTCGAGTCCAAGCCAACCATCAACAATTTATATTACAGGTAAAATGTTAAGATTGTATGGTATAAATCCAGATAATAATAATATCACAATATCTGCCTTTGCAAATTTTGATGGTAGAAAAAATGAATCAGATATTTATATAAACAATCCTCTATTCAAAAATGACTGGTATGAGAACAAATATAAAATAAACGAACATATATCCAAAGTAGATGTAGAAGTAGATTATTATGGTAAGGTAAATTTGGGAATTGACTGGGTAAAATTAGAAACTCCACGAGCCCAAGCAATATTAAGAGGTCAGCGAGATTTATTATTAAAACAAGAAGTAGATAAAGTAATTAATAAATATCAATCTCATATAAGACAACCTAAGATACATAGATTTTATGCAAGTGATGAACTAACGCCACAGCAATGGCAAGTAAATAGATATTACAATATGATGTTGGATACCTTAGCAACTTCGGAGACTTTTACTTTTCACCCACATAATAATATGTCCGCAAGACATTATATGGTAAATACTGCTTTCAAAGAATTTTGGAATGGTTCGACCATTGTAACCAGAAATCATTCTACACCATTTATAAAATATGGAGCTATTGGAGTTAACTTAACAGAAAGAATGCAAGTACAAAACTACCGATTTGGACATAGTGGATATTATGAATCAAATAGCCTAACATCTGATCTAAATCGGTTTGACTCTTTGAATTCTGAATATGAATCTAAATTTTGGATTTTTGGTAACCAGTGGAATCCCTCAGAAACAATATTATATATTAATAATTTTATTAAACCAACAGATGTATGGGAATATATTTATGACTTCAACCCTAATAAATTTATGACTCCACATTCTACATTAATGGAACAAGAATTTACTTTATATCATGCATTTTTCAAACACAAGTATGTATTATATAGTGGTTTCCCACAATGGTCTAACATTTGGGCAACTGATATTTGTTCATATTCTGGTACTGATTCTACATATTTTATACGTGGTCATAATAATAGACCGAAAAGTGGTGAAGAATTTAGAAATATATTAAGTTCATCATTAATTTTAGGAAGTAAAGGATTTTTTTACTGGATAAAATCGAAAGAAACTTTCAAACAATATTCTTTTGGAAATAGTGATGAAGTAGTATTGGGAATTCAAAATAAAGACGATCCTACATTTCAAAGTACATTACCAATTGGAGAAGATTTATTATATTCAGAGGCAATAGGTGGCGATTATATTGACATAAATGATAATGACACACTAAAATACAATTGGGCTGCAAAATATGACAGTACAAAATACAATTGGAATAGAATGGGCTCACCAGTTGATAGTTTGTATATTGGTTTACGTTCTATGCGAGCAGAGATG
>JBDNHS010000283.1:0-4391 GCA_041688685.1 Kapaibacterium sp. (SeqCode) | reverse complement strand
CTCGTAATTCTTTGCAACTTGGTATTATTTCATTTATTTTGTCAATAATTATAATTATGACAACAACATTAGTACATAATTATGACTGGTTCTATTATACTCCGCATTTTATTGCATCTTACTTTTCACATAGTTCCAATTCAATATTTTCACTATTTCCATTTACAGCTTATATGTTGTTAGGTGTATCAGTAGGTGCTTTTTTAACTTTTTATTCATCTGAACAAAGAGTCAAGATACTTATAAATTATGGATTTATTGCAGGTATTTTATTACTTTTTTTATCATTGCCATATAATAAATTCACTTGGGAAATTGATAGCTTTGGTGCCTTTGTAAAGTACTTAAATAGTTATGAAAGAATTAGCCCAGGTTTATCTTTTCAAAGGTTGGGCTTTGTTTTAATAGAAATATCATTTCTTTCAATTATTTATAAATACACTGATAAATTAAGAGGGATCTATGTATTATTAGGTAAAAGAGCAATATTAATATATGTAATTCACTTGTTTATTATCTATGGAACTCCTTTTACTAATGGACTTGTAAATTTTGGTAATAAATCTCTGGGGAATTTAGAATCAATACTTATTGCAATATTAACAATAGTTTCATCAGTTTTAATAACAGTATTTATTGACTTTACACTCAAAACCTATGAAAAATCTAAAATAATTTATGGTTCAATAATAACTGTTTATGTGTTATGGTTATTTATTTTTTAGTATTTTTGTACAATATAAATGGATAAATTAGATAAATTTATTTTTTAAATAAAAATTTAGAAATTAACTTAAGAATGCTTCAAATTGCTCAATATCAAAAAAATGGCGAAATAGAAATCCTTGATTTGCCTATTCCAAATTGCCACGAAAAAGGAATTTTAGTTAGAACTGCGTATAGTGTAATTAGTGCTGGTACAGAAAAAACATCAGTTAATAATTCCAAAGGTTCTTTACTTGAAAGAGCGAGAAAACAACCAGACCAAGTCAAATTAGTTTTGGATACTATCAAAAAGCAAGGTCTAAAAAACACGTTTTTTAGAGTACAAAACAAACTAAACTCATATAAACAAATTGGATATAGTTTATCAGGAATAGTAGTAGAGTCTAATTGTTCAGAATTTCAGCCAGGTGATAGAGTAGCTTGTGGTGGAGCGGGTCTTGCAAATCATTCGGAATATGTTTCTATTCCAAAAAATTTAGCAGTCAAAATCCCTCAAAATGTAGATATGTTAGATGCTGCCTATACTACTATTGCTTCTATTGCAATGCAAGGCGTTAGACAAGCAGATGTAAGATTGGGTGAAAATGTTGCAGTAATTGGACTTGGATTATTAGGTCAAATTACTATTAGATTACTAAAAGCAAGTGGATGTAATGTAATTGGATTAGATATTAACAAAGATTTATTCGAAGATTCAATAAAATCAGGTTGTAGTTTAGCTCTAAATAGTGATTCTTCTGCAATTTCTCAAATAAAAGCATTTACAAATGGAATGGGGTGCGATTCTGTTATAATTACGGCTGGCACTAATTCGGATTATCCGCTTAATATGTCTATGGAAATTTGCAGACAAAGAGGAAATGTAGTAATTGTTGGTGCTATTGGTATGAATTTAAATAGAAATCCATTTTATACCAAAGAAATAAATTTAAAAATCTCTTGCAGTTATGGTCCTGGTAGATACGATTATAATTATGAAGAAAATGGAATTGATTATCCTTTTGGTTATGTCAGATGGACTGAGAATAGAAATATGATGTCCTTTATAGATTTATTGTCCAACAAATCTATAAATATAAAAGACTTTACTACACATAAATTTAATGTAAATTCTGCAAATGAAGCTTACAATCTTATTACTGGTAATTCTACTGAGAAATATATTGGAATTGTAATAGATTACGATTTACCTAAAGATTATTCTTATGAAAATTATAATCAATTAGTTCAAGATAATAAAATCAATCAAACTAAGTCTGCAATTAATTCTGGTAAAATAAATGTTGGGTTTATTGGAGCAGGTCAATTTGCTTCAAATTATATTTTACCTGTTATCAAAGATAATTCAAAGGTTTTCCTAAAAGCTATTGCTAATAACACACCATTGAGTGCTGCTTCTGCCCAGAAACAGTTTGGTTTTGAAAAGATTTATGGCAATTATGATCAATTAATAAACTCAGATGATAAATTAGATCTTATATTTTGTGCTACAAGACATAATTCTCATTCAGAAGTGGTAATGAAATCTTTAGAAAATAATTCTTATATATTTGTAGAGAAGCCAATCGCTGTTGATTTTAATGGCTTAAAGTCCATAATTGATGCAGGTAATAAAAACCAAAATTTGAATAAAGTTATGGTTGGGTTTAATAGGAGATTTTCTGAACCATTCAAATTTATATTTGAAAAGTTTAAACAGAGAAAAGAACCGATGTCAATAACATATAGAGTAAATGCTGGAATGATACCCAAAAATCACTGGACTCAACAAGATGAGCAAGGTGGTAGAATAATTGGAGAAGCTTGCCACTTTATAGATACAATGATTTATTTAACCGGAAGTATGCCAATTAGAGTTTATGCTGAGAGTCTATCAATTGAATCAATCGAAAAAACAAGTGCGGATAACGTAATTGCAACTATAAAATTTGCTGATGGTTCAATTGGAAATTTGGAATATTTAGCAAATGGCGACAATAGTTTGCCAAAAGAATATTGTGAAGTATTTTGTGAAAATAAAGTAGCAATAATGGATAATTTTCAAAGTGTGAAATTCTTTCAGAATGGCAAAAACACGGAAAATAAATTTAATGGCGAAAAAGGAATAATTAATGAAATAAATTCAACTTTGAATAGTGTATTTGAGAATAAATCTATGCCCATAACATTTAAAGAAATTTATTTTACTACTTTGACAACTTTTGCAATTAATCAATCAATCAACAAAGGCAAAGTAGTAAATTTAAATGAATTTAACTTAGATAATCTTAACTTAGATTAATTTTAGTAAATTAATCTAAGTTTGCTTATTTCGAAAATTTTACAAAATAAAAATAAATTTAAAATGAATTTTAATTCTAACTTTTTTAAAAATGATTTACAAACAGATAAACTAACAAATAAATTGACAGACAAATTAATTAACAATTTAAAGTGGGTTAATGTTTTTATCATATTGATTTTATTTATTACATTTGTCAATAATTCTTATTCTTATACTCCATTGAGTAACAAAGAAATCAAAGAGTTAATTCCCTCTGATACAAGAATAATATTGAATTTATTCGGTAGTTGGAAAAAAACTAATGACGATGGTGTTACTACTGTAAAATTACCCAAATCAGAATTAGAACAATCACAAATTACTTATGAAAAAACGGTAAGAATTGATAAAAAGTTAATTGATAATTATGCGTTTCAATTTTATATTTTGGGATTTGATGATCAAGCAGAGATTTATATAAATGGACAATTTTTGGGTAGATATTTTGGTGGAATGACTACTTTTTCTGTTCAAATTCCATCAAAAGTGATATTTAATGAAACTAATAATATCAAGATTATTGTTACTCCAGCTGAAACTTTAGTCAAAAAAATTAAAGAAAATACAATTTATTCTAAAAAAATATTTACTGGAATCATAAGAGAGATTTTTCTTGTAGCCACTCCAAAAATTTGGATTAGTGAATTAAAATATAATCAAACTTTTGAAAATGATAACTATTCACGTGTTAATATTAATACAAATTTTAAAGTTTCTACTTCAGAAATTACAAAACTTCTATCTTCATTGTATAGAGATACTTTGGTTGCAAATACTATAATGAAAGCAGAAGTTACGGCAAAAACTTATATTTATGATAACAACAATAATTTAGTCGCCGAATCTAACTTACAGAATTTTGAGGTACAAAGGCAAAGAACATATACTTTGAATAGTAATATGACAGTATTAAATCCAAATTTATGGTCTCCTTCAGAACCATATTTATACAATTTAAGAGTAAAAATTACCAAAAATGATGTATTAATTGATGAATATTCTTCTCCACTGGGTATAAGAGAATTAAAGCCAATAACATCAAATAAAAAAAATATATTTGCTTTAAATGGTAAAGATTTTTACTTCAAAGCACTTACTTATGTTGAGGATTATGGTAAGAGTTACCAAACACTTACTTCCAAAAGAATGGAGGAAGATATTGCTATGATTAAGTCTTTGGGTGTAAATATAATTAGATTTAAATTCAATTCTCCTCATCCATATTTAATTAATTTATGCAACAAATACGGTATTATGGCTTTGGTAGAATTGCCAATTTATGATGTTCCTTCTTCTATTATCAATTCTGATGAAGTAAAAGTAAGAATGAAAAATATAATGG
>JBDNHS010000282.1:0-1200 GCA_041688685.1 Kapaibacterium sp. (SeqCode) | reverse complement strand
GACTTGATTTTCAATAAATTTTATATTTTCAGATTGTTCTAATAATTTACCATTTAAGTCAAATAGTTTAAAATTTAGATTTTGATATAAATTTAAATTATCATTCAGACCATTTGACTTAAGTATTAATTTATTCGAAATTAATTTAACATCAAAATTATCTAAAATAATATTATTTGATTCATTTTCTAATATATTATTGATTATTTCACTTTCAGAATTATAAGTGAAAGATATTATTTCACATTTTTGTATTGCATTACCAGTAGAAGAAGTAATACCGATATATGCTTTATAATCATTGTCCTGATTTCCTAAGTTGCTGATATATTTATATATATCGAAATCATTTAAAATTAATACGGGCACTTTCAAATTACCCAAAGTATCAAAATATACCTCTAAAATATTATTTATATATTTTATCCTTACATAATATATATCATTCATAGATTTCATTCTAAAAATGGAATCGTTTATTGCCAAAGTAGAATTGTTATTATGATTACTATTATTAGGCAAAATACCATTACTATTAATAGCTATATGCGAACCATTTGGGTCATTAATATTGTCGATTTCAAAACTATTTTTAAAACAGTCAAATTCAACTGCTAATGAATTTGGAATTCCAGAATATCCAATACCACCAGCCGGTTCTCCAATAATATTATTACTAAAATTATTTATTACAAATGCAAAACCATCGGCACCTTCTGGTGAACCATCTATAATTTGATTATTATTACCATTGGATAATTTTATTTTGAAAAATACATCAAATTCTTTGATATTTACTTTGTTTTTTGTCCAAAATGCTCCTTTTTGAAATGTTTTATTATCATTCAACATAATTCTCTGAAGGTTATTATCATTTTCATTTTCTATTTTTGCACCGCCAACTATATTAATTAATTCTTTTTCGATTTTATAATCTTTTATTAGACTATACTTTGAATTTGTAGAATTAAGGAACTCAGATGAATTACAATTTGGCAAACCATATTGGCATTTATTTTTACCCAAAGATATTCCATTTATAGCATATTTACAATTATCAATTGAATTAGGTAAAAGTATTACATCCAAATGATTACTATCAAAATTAGCTACACAAATATTGTAATCTGGTGTTAATTGTAGTGAACCGTAATAATAATCTTCATCGAAGGTAGATAGTATATTAGAACTATTTTCAAT
>JBDNHS010000281.1:0-7596 GCA_041688685.1 Kapaibacterium sp. (SeqCode) | reverse complement strand
TTCAAGAGTTTTATACATTTCATTAATTTTAGTACCATTTGTCCAACCATCCTGACTATGAAGATTTCTTGGTTTCGGATTTAATCCAGCACCGGCAATCCCATCGCCCATTCCTTTTTCGCCATGACAAGAAGCACAATTGGTAGCAAATGAAATAGAACCTTTGGATATCAAGTCATCTGTTGAAGTTAGATAATTTTTAACATCGACACCAGCCAACATAATCGCTGGTTTAGTTTGGAAATCATCTTCTTGAGCTTCTGCAACAATGATATCTTTGTATTTTGCACTATTATCTGACATATAGTCAATGTTTTGTACATAAAATTTACCAGCTATAATCATTGCAATTATAAATACAGGATATATAAAAACAAATCTTTTTAAAGGTATTTTAAAATTTTCTTTAAAATCAGTTTCTACAATTATTTTTTTATCTTCTGACATTTTAGTCCTCTGTTGTACCAAAATTTTTAATAATTAATTTTAGTTTCAAACTTAATTAAATAAACATTTGTTTAAGTTTTTTGTATTCATTATATCTTAAATATTTTTAATTATTATATAAATAACTAAATATAATAAAAAATTATAAATGGAAATCTAATCCTCTTTGTAACTTAGGATCACCGATTGGAATTAATGGTTTGTTTTTTGAAACAATACCAAAAACTACCATTACGATACCTGCTACTAAAATTGGGAATGCTAATTCGAACCAACCAAATTGTGGTCCATTTCCATCAGTTATATTTTCGTGATTATTAATACGAGAATAGGTAGGCATTATTAACCAATACAAGTCATAGATATGGGCAAATAATATCCAAAAAGCAGCAATTTTTAATCTTGTGGGATTCATTTTTGCTTTTCTTTGTATTAACAAACCAAAAGGAATTATAAAGTGTACTAAAATTATTCCAATTGATAAATATTCCCAACCATTGTGCATTCTAGGAATGAACCACAATGTTTCTTCTGGTAAATTTGCATACCAAATCAAAACAAACTGACTGAATGCAATATAAGTCCAAAAGGCAGTAAATGCAAACATTAATGCACCTAAATTATAAAGGTGGTTTTTGTTAATTGCTGCAGGTAAAAGATTTTTATCTTTTAAATATAACACAAATAAAGTCAAAGTTGCAATGGCTGATAAGAAAGTACCAGCAAAATAATAAACACCAAATATAGTAGAGAACCAATGCGGTTCTAATGACATCAAATAATCAATAGCCATAATTGAAATCAATATAGCAAATATGAACATAAATGGTGCTGAAAATATAATGTTTCTTTTAGTAATAGATTGGTCGCCAGTTTTATCTTGTTTATCAGACCCACTAATAAATACATAATAAAATAAGCCCATTATCACAAAAAATGCTGCGGATCTAACATAAAAGAAAGATTCATTTAGATATGGTTGTTTAAATTTCAATAATTCGTCAGTAGCAACGACTTCTAAGTGTGTCCAATGATAAATACTGTGCATATTCAAAACAATTGGTATTGCTAAAATTGGAGCAACTAAAGTTAATACTGACAAGTTTTCTGATATTCTTCTGAAAGGAGTACTCCATACCGCACCAGCTATATATTCTAATGAAACCATAAACAAAGATCCTACACCAATGCTAAGCAAAAGTGTAAATCCTAATACGCTATTAAAAGACGCACGCAAAGAGTCAACAGCAAAAGAAGCAAGCACCAATACTAAACCAACACCCAGCAAAGCAAATCCTACTTTCGAATAACTTGCCGGTAAATCTTTACCTGTTTTATTATAATCTAATTGTTTGTCGTGATTTGAACTCATTTTAAATCTTCCTCATTTGCATTAAACGCTCTTTGTAATGAACGTATATATAAAACAATAGACCATCTTTCGTCTCTGGTGATTTGTTTTTCGTAACCTGGCATCACATTTTGACCAACAGTAATTACGTGATACAAATCTCCATCAGTCCAATTTTTTACTTTATCAGAATGTAAAGTTGGTCCAACTGGGTATTGACCTCTAAGTCTGCTAAGTGCATTACCTAAATTACCGTGACAAGGACTACAAAAAGTCAAGAACTTTTTCTTACCTATGATTAAATTTCTTTCATTAACTTCAAGTGGATTTACCATAAATTGAGATGCATCTGCTTGATTATCTTTATATTGGTAAGGAATAAATCCTTTCGCAACTGTACCCATAACAGGAGTTCTCATACCAAATCCATCTGCAAAAACAGGGCTTTGAGATTGTGCATTTAATCTCGGTTGTTTACTCATCCAATCTAAAGGGGGCAAATATAATAATTTATTTAGGTGCATATAAGCACTAAAAGAAGTAAATACTGCAATTACAATTAATCCACCAATAAATTTTTTGTCTAATATAGTAGGATTAAAGTTTAATGTTTCTTCTTCATAATAAATTTCTTCAATTTTAGAAGCACCAAGTGAACTAAATAAAGATTTAATTTCATCTATATTAAATTTCTCATCTGTACTTTCAATAGTTATACCAAATTTGTCTGAAGAAACATTCTTCATATAATTAGTATCGTGAAGAGGATGACTATTATTTGGAAATTTAAAATAAAATATCAATAATATAGCAACTGTACCAACTGCGCCCAATAAGATTGTAACTTCAAACATTATCGGAATGTAAGCCGGCAAAGAGAATAAAGGCTTCCCACCAATTACTTGAGGATAGTCAATAACGTTGATCCAATAAATAAAAGAAGTAATTAAGGTTAATCCTGTTAGACCCAATAAAATAGTTAAGTAACCAATTTTAGATGGCTCTAATCCCATTGCATCATCCATACCATGTACTGGATATGGAGTATGAATATCATATTTTTTATAACCAGCTTTATTTACTTTATTTGCTGCATTAATTATAGAATCTGCATTTTCAAATAATGCACTTAAAGAATATAATTTTTCACTCATTTTACTCATAATCTTAATGTACCTCCCCATTTTTATCTGTACCTTCATCATCGTGTCCGTGATGAGATGGTTGAGAACCTCTTGCAACAGCTTTGATTTCAGCTATTGATACAGCAGGTAAAGTTTTGGCAAATAATAATACTAATGTAAAGAATAAACCAAAACTACCAACTAAAATTCCAATATCCACCATAGTTGGTTTATAATAAGCCCAACTAGAAGGTAAATAATCTCTTGATAATGAAGTTACAGTAATTACGAATCTCTCGAACCACATACCAACATTTACAAAAACTGCAATAATAAACATCAAAGGAATACTTGTTCTAATTTTTTTGAACCAAAATAATTGAGGTGCAAACACATTACAAGAAAACATTATCCAATATGCCCAAGCATAAGGACCAAATGCTCTATTAACAAATGTGAAATATTCAAATTGACTACCACTATACCAAGCAATGAAAAATTCCATTGTATAAGCATATCCAACCATAGTACCAGTCAATAATATAATTTTATTCATTGTTTCTAAAGTTTTTAATGGAATTAAATCTTCCATATCATAAACTTTTCTAATTACGATTAGTGCATTTTGTACCATTGCAAAACCTGAGAAAATGGCACCTGCAACGAAATAAGGAGGGAAAATAGTTGTATGCCAACCTGGTATCAAAGATACAGCGAAGTCAAAAGATACAATTGTATGTACAGACAATACTAATGGAGTAGCCATACCAGCTAATATTAAATACACCATTTCGTAATGGTGCCAATGTCTATTAGAGAATCTCCATCCCAAACTTAAAATTGAATATAATACTTTTTTGAATCCACCTTGTACTCTATCTCTCATTGTTGCAAAATCTGGAATTAATCCAACATACCAAAAAACAAACGAGACTATAAAGTATGTAGTTACTGCAAATACGTCCCATAACAAAGGTGATTGAAAATTCACCCAGAGATTATGTTGATTTGGATATGGCAACAAATAAACTGCAGCCACCCAAGGACGACCAGTATGTATCAAAGGAAATATCAAAGCTGTAATTACGGCGAAAATGGTCATTGCCTCAGCAAAACGCGCGATACCATTTCTCCATCTTTGTCTAAATAAAAACAAAATTGCAGAAATCAAAGTACCAGCATGACCGATACCAACCCAAAATACGAAGTTTACAATTGGTAGAGCCCAACCAACAGGGTTATTATTACCCCAAAGACCAGTACCTTTGTAAAAAGAGTATGCCAAACAACCAGCACCTACTCCAAGCATAGATAATGTAAGACCCAACGCAAGTATGTATTTCAGACCTGGTTTTTCGTTGAGTGGTGTGATAATTACGTCATCAATTTCTTTATGACTACGGCTCCCCTCAACTACTTGAGGTTCTATTCTATAATCAATGGTGTTCAATATTTACTCCCTCAGAAATTACATTTCTTAATTTTGCGATATAAGTTACTTGAGGTTTTACATTTAATATTTCTAAAACGTGGTAACCTAAGTCGTGGTTTCTTAATTTTGATACTTCTGAATTAGCATCATTTGAATCTCCAAAAGTAATAGCCGAAGTTGGACAAGCTTGTTGACAAGCTGTTACAACATCGCTACCTAAAAATGGTTTTCCATTATTAGTAGCATTTGATTTTGTTTCACTAATTCTTTGTACACAGAAAGTACATTTTTCCATAACCCCTCTAGAACGTACAGATACTTCTGGATTGTTAGCTAATTGAGCAGAATCTTTTTGATAATATCCTTCTGCTAAATGATCTCTAAAGTCAAAGAAGTTAAATCTACGTACTTTGTAAGGACAGTTATTTGCACAATATCTAGTACCAACACATCTGTTATAAATCATTTGATTTATACCATCTGGGCTATGAGTAGTAGCAACAACAGGACAAACATTCTCACAAGGAGCGTTATCACAGTGTTGACACAACATAGGTTGAGTACTTACGATAGGTGCATCTGGAGTACCACTATAATATCTATCAATTCTAATCCAGCTCATTTCACGTCCCATTAGTATTTGGTCTTTACCAACTGATGGGATATTGTTTTCAACTGCACAAGCAACATTACATTCATTACAACCAATACACTTATTCATATCTATAGCCATAGCCCACTTTTTGTCTGGGTAACTATGCTCTGCTGTAATAGAAAATATTTCGTGTTTGTGTAAAATAGAATGTTTGTCTGCCGATTTATCTTTTTTGTAATCACTGTAAGCATTTACAGTTTTTTCTTGAATAATATCTCTTAAAATATGGAAATCTTTAATATTACTATCATCTAAACTATGGTGCTCTTGAGTAGAAGCTAATTCGTAAGTGCCCTCTATTTTAGAGACTTTTGCTCCAGTATAAAGCCACTTTGTTATACCATTATTAGATAACAATAAATTTGCATTCATACCAACATCTGTTCCAATTGGACCAGCGATAGTTCTACCAAATCCTAACTCAACTGCAACTAAGTCATCAGCCAAGCCTGGTTGTATTAATACTGGTAATTTTACTTTATTATTTCCAACAGTTACTTCAACTAAGCTGTTGTTTTCAACACCTAATTTTTTTGCAGTTGATGGAGATAAAGCAGCGTAATTATCCCAAGTTACTTTTGATAACGGATGAGTTAATTCGTGCAACCAACCATTATTGATATATTTTCCATTTCCAATAGAATAACTTTCTTGTAGTACAACTGTAAATCCAGATTTTTTAACTTTATTAGAAGTTCGAGAGAATGCATCTTGATTTATAATTGGATTAACAATTACATTTTCATTATACTGTACAAATCCATCGTGTAGGAATGAATTCCAAAAATCTTGGAAAGAAGAAGCTAATCCCAATGTTGGGAATAAGTTATTCATCCAGTTTTCTGTTAGATATTTATAGTAAATATCAAAAGTATATTTTCCGCCATTGATCCAAGACAATAAATTTTCTTCTGATTGTCTTGAAGAATAAATAGGGCTAATTAAAGGTTGTTGAGCTCCATAAATTCCAGTTCTAACTTTATTATCACCCCAAGATTCTAAGAAGTGATTAAGAGGTAAAATATAGTTAGACAATTTAGAAGTTTCATTTTCAGTTTCAACTGCAGAAATCACAGTTCCAATTTTCGAGAAACCGCCTTCTAAATTATAAGATTTTGGTAAATCAAAAACGATGTTTGTATCAAAATTAATTAAAACGGCAATTTTGCCAGAATTAATATCATTAGCTAAATTTTTCATTTCATTAGAACTTGATACATTCATTACAGAATATTCAAATTCATTTTTGTTAAATAGAGCAGTAGCTTCGATAATTTCATTCAATAAATTTACGGCAATGTGAGTGTCTTCAGTCAAATGATTACCAGCATAAACGATTGCTCTGCCTCTATTAGAAATTATATCACTTATTAAATGTTCAACTGTTTGTATGTCCCAGCCATTGCTTTCTGAAAATTTAGTCAAAGAATAATCTCTTACTTTAGACATTGTGCTTTCAGACACATTAATTTTTGCAGCACCTTTTTTGATTAATTCATTAATTAATGAAAGTACAAAATCATATTGCAATTCAGGAGTTAGTCTTAATCTATAATCAGAGTTCATACCTGTTAGTGTGAAGTTACCTTCGACAGAATATAATCTACTAAAATTATCTAAATTATCTACATCACGCGTTTGAGCATATTTACGAGCATTTTCTATATTATCCCCGTGAATACCCAAAAAGTCACCTTCTAAAGACAAAATCACTTTTGCTTTATCCAAATCTATTACAGGAACATTTTCATTTCCGTAAGATTTCATCCAAGCTGATTTTTTGTTGTTATCATCAAAAAGTTCATAAGAATAAACTTTTGTTGTAGGATAAGTAGTAACAAAATCTTGTATTAATTTTCTGTAAGAAGGCGAAGTAACTTTTGAAGTAACAAAAGCAATTTCTTTTCCAGATTTACTTGCAGCTTTTAAATTAGAAATAATTTCATTATCAATATTTTCCCAAGTTTCTTCTACGAAGGTATTTTTGTAAAGAATCAATTCGTTTTCACTTCTTTTTAGAGGTTTTTGTAATCTATATGGGTCATATAAATTTAGAATTGATGCTTGTGCAACCGAGTCAACTTTTCCTTTATTAATAGGATGATCAGGATTACCATCAATTTTGATTGGTCTTCCTTCACGAGTTTTGACTAATATTCCCCAACCTTTACCATTAATATTATAACTTGAGGCATAGAAATTAGGGATACCTGGTAGAATAGACTCTGGTTTTTTGTTGTAAGCGACAATTGCACCTTTATCTCTATAATCCGTACAACTTACAGCCGCAAATGCAGAACCAACTGACATCAAAGCCAAGAACTTTCTTCTTGATACTTCATTTAATTGTGAAGGATCAAAATCATCAGTGGCACCATCAATAAACTCTTGTCTTCTACTTTTAATAGCTGTGGGAGATTCTGATTTGCCATAGAGAGCCAAACTTTTCCAAAATTCACGTTTTTTGCCTTGACCTTTGCTATCCAAATCATCTACACCACCTTTTGAATCTAAGTTATAAGTCTTATTAGAGTCATTAGATTTAGTAATTTGATTTAGCATTGGTAATTCAAATACATTCTTTTTG
>JBDNHS010000280.1:0-7916 GCA_041688685.1 Kapaibacterium sp. (SeqCode) | reverse complement strand
CAATACCCCTTATCAAAAATTCATAATTTGTATTTTCAACCAAATTAGAAATTATTATATTATTTGCTTTTGTAGTGTTAATAAATTCTAACTCACCTTTGGTGATATTTGTGATTTTATATATTTCATAATCAGTAATAGCAAAATCATTATTTAATTTGTATTTGTCCCAGAATAAAAATGCAGAATTTTCATTTTGGGGATAGCCATCAAATCCACTTATTTGAATAGGATTTTTATCTAATTCCAAAAATTCTACACCTCCAAAGAAATTAACAACAAGTTCTTTAATTCCATTATTATCAAAATCGTCATAAATAATGTCATTTGAAAAATTGAAAGGATACCAATTAACTTTAGTTTTTTTATTTAGCAAGTCTTCATCTTTTAATTTTTTTATAATATAAAGATTAGGCGTGAGTGAAAGTACTAATTCTTGATTTGAATTAGTATTAGAATTAGCATCAAAAGAAACTACGCTCATATTGTTTTTGTATGAAAATCCAAAATTACTAATAAACCCATCTTTGTATCCATAAACTCTTTCTATAAATAATGGATTAAAATCAATGTCAATCTCATTTTGAAAGTTATCTTCTAATATTTCTATAGTCCAAGTGTTATCAGAGACTTGTCTAAGTTTATCAAAATCTCCATCACCATTGGTTAATACACAAATATCATTTATTTTATTTCCATTTCTATCGATTAGATGTAATTGTTTTATAGTTCTTCCTTTCGAATTAAAATAGTTGTAGTTCTTTAAGAAGTTAAAACTAATATTATTATCAATATCTAAGTTGACTTTATAAGTATAAAGTATATTTTCTATTTCAAACATAAAAACATTCTTTTCATTTCCAAAATCTCCAAACTCAAATGCAGGTTTTGTTGATAATTTTCTTGGAACAACTCTTTTACCATTAATACCAATAACTTCCTTATTGATGTTATCAGTATTAGCCACTTCAATAAAATTATTATTTATATATTTAAATACAACAAAGTTAGTATCATTATAATTGACTAATTCTGAATTTCCATCTTTATCCAAATCTATAAAAGCTCCACCCCATTCTCGTTTGAGATTCCCACTTTGATAAACAGATTTTTGTTCAAACTTTTGATTGTTTATATCAATTTTATATACAGCATTTCTAAATTCTGATGTAGTTAGTAAATAGTTTTCATTATTAATTTTCCCAATATTCAAATTTACGGACAAATCATTTAATGAATCTACTTTAATTATAGTTGTTGTATTATTAATCTTCTCAAATTTATTCAAATATATCTTTCCAAATTGAGCTCCATTTTCATATTCATTTGTTATAATAAATTTTTCATTTTTATCATTTACAATAACATCTTTAGAAAGATAAGAAGGAGGCAAGGAGTATTTTTTGGAAATAAAGTCTAATTTGAATGGATTATTATTCAGTATTTTGTAATCAAAGTTTTCAGTTTTAATATTATTAATACCATTATAATTATCAAAGTTATTATTAAAAACTGTAGCTTCAAAATTTATTTCATCTAAATTACCTAAAGTATCTTCAATTACTAAAATATGATTTGAAGTAAATTTGTCGTAATTTTGGAGGGTTTTATATCCTTCGTTTGAGGTATTATTTTTCTTTTTGTATTTTAAATCAATATATGAATCTTTGTTTGTATAAATATGCACAATTAATACTTTTTTATTATCTTTCAAAGCTTCATATATTTTTTTATCTGTTATTTCCAATTTATTAAATGTTGAATTAACATTTAATTTAAATCTTTGCTGTAATTGACTTCTATTGCTTCTATTGACAACTAATGAAACTGTATATAAAGTATCTTTTAATTTACTAAGTTCTAATTTTGCAATTAATCCACCAAATACTTGCGATTTACCTGAGTCAATGGTTATAAAATCTTTTTCTAAAGGATATAAACCTTGAGCAATTTTGACTTCATAATTTTTGAATAATGGTTCAATTACATTAGCTTTCAAATCTAATATAGGTAGATTAGTTTTATCAATATAAATTTCATTTGGTATATCAACAAAACTAATATTTGATTTATATAAATTTTGAAGAGTTTTTAGTGGGTTAATTACTCCAGCACTATTTATATAATCCCAACCCTCAATCCCAATGTCATTACAGTTAGTTTTGATTATGCTAAATATATTATAATAATCTAATGTAGAATCAATCTCCAACATCATTGCCACCAATGAAACAACGTAAGGAGAAGACAAAGAAGTACCAGATGAAAATTTGAATCCATTATTAGGAGTTGCAACTAAAATTCTATTCCCTGGAGCCAAAACATCAACAAAAGAACCGTAATTTGAAAAACTGTCTTTATTATCTTCAATAGTTGATGAGCCTACAGATAAAACTTCCTTCAAATCAGATGGATAATGCTCAAACCACCAGTTATTATTTCCAGAAGAACTAACCATAATACAACCTTTACTTGCGGCAAATTTTACAGCATCTTCAATAATTGGAGACTTAAACCTTTCTCCAAAACTGAAATTAAGCACCTTTGCTCCATTTAATGCACAATAAATGATACTTGCTGCAATATCATCAGACTCTCCGCTTCCTGTTGCATCAAAAGCTCTAGCAGTAATAATTTTAGAATTGATTGCTAATCCAGAAATACCATAATTATTGTTGTTTTCAGCATTAATAACACTACTAACATTTGTTCCGTGACCATTTTCATCAAAAGGAATTGGGTCGTAATCTCTGTAATCCCCAAAATTAAAAGTAAATTGATCGACAAAATCATATCCTATTATATCATCAACAAATCCATTATTATCATTATCAATATTATCGAGGTCTCCTTTAATTCCAACTCGAACTTCATTTACTGACCAACTATCAAAAACACCATTATTATTCAAATCTTCAGATTTATTAATCCACAATTGGTTTTTCATATCTTGATGTAGCCAATCAATTCCTGTATCTATCACTCCAACAACAATTCCTTTACCGGTAGCATATTCCCATAATTTATCAGCATTCAGTTTTTGTAAAGACCATTGTTCATTAATCCTACTATCATTTGTTAGATTATTATTTTCAATTTTGTAAATGTAATTTGGAACAATATATTCGACAACATTATTTAGATTATCATTTTCATAATCTTCTAAAAATTCTTTTAACTTAGAATTGTTTTCACACAAATATATATTATCAAAAGCAACACTAATTTCAATATTATTTATTTTTTGAATATTATTGTTCTTTGAATAATTAGATATTGAATTATATATATTTTTACTAAAATTAGAAACATTTAAATTGTATTTAATTATAACTTTATCAATTTCTATATTTAAGTTATTTAAGTTATTTATTTTATTAATTGTACTATTTTTGTTGGAATTATCATTTTTGAATTTAATTATGTAGTTGTTGAAACTTTTTTGTGCATAAATATCATTATTTATTAAAATAAAAATACATAATATTAAAATATTTATTAATTTAATTCTTTTGAAATTTGTCATTTATCATTATTATTTTATTTTTGAAATTATTCTTATAAAACATAAAAAATATACGTTTAATGATAACATAAATTTTATAAATTACATTTAAAAAAATAAATATTATGACACTTTCATAGTTAAAATTACAATAAATAATTTTTTATTTTTAATTTAAATGTTTTAACAATTTGTAACGCATGTCTTGATATTGTGTAAATTAGAATGATATAGTGCGGATTAATTAAAAATCAATTAAAAATATAAATACTAATTTTCTTAGAATTCTTGCTTTATTAGTGTTTATTTAGAATATTTACTGAAAATAAGTGCAATTAACTTAAATAATATAAAAACAATTTTAAATAACTTTTAGGGGTATAAATGAAACGTTATATACATAATTTACTTACTTTATCAATTTTTATATTGATGACAAGTTTTAATTTTTCATATTCAGAAACCAACATGGATATGACTAACTTTGGTCTACAGAGTTTTGATAATTCTTATATTGAGAATAAAGGACAGTGGAACTCAGATATTCTATTTGTTGGTAATTCAAAAGGTATTACCTTAGTTTTAAAGAATGATGGGCTTTATATTGATGCTTATAAATTTAATAATAAAAATAAATTAGGTAATTTTATTAAATTTGAATTTATGAATTCAAATTTAAATTCTAATATAAAAATTTCCAAAACACAAAATTTTGAAACTTCAAGTGGTTTAGAAAATTTAACTACAAACTATATAATTGGAAAAGATAAATCAAAATGGGCAACTAATGTCAAAAGATTTAATGAAGTCATTATTCATAATATATATGAAGGCGTTGACTTACGATTAACTTTTGATGAAAATTATCCAAGATACGATTTTATAGTTAATCCAGGCGCTGATTTGAATAAAATCAAAGTAAAACTTGACGGTGCAAATATAATTGAAAATAATAAAAACGAATTAGTTCTTAACACATCAATTGGAAATTTATATAATGGTAAGTTGAAAACATTTAATGTAATGAAAAATGGAAAATCAAATGTTATTAATAGTGAATTTGAATTTTATAATAATCAATTCAAATTTAAAGTAAATGATTATGACAAAAATAATGTTTTGATAATAGACCCAATAATATATATGAGTTATTTAGGTGGTAACGGTAATGATGAAATTAGAGGAGTTCGTAGAATTGATGACAAGAGATTCGTTGTTGTAGGTAATACAAATTCTGTTAATTTCCCAACTACAACTGGAGCTTATCAAAATTCTATAACTGGTTCTTTTGATGTTTTTTATGTAGTATTTCAAAATAATGGAAGATTTGTAATACCAGAATATGTAACTTATTTGGGTGGTGCGGGTAATGAAAAAGCAATAAGTGTTGGTGTTGATAACACAAGTAATATTTATATTACTGGTACAACTAACTCAATTGATTTTCCTGTAAGTAATAACCCATTTAAAAATACTAATTCTGGTGGAACTGATATTTTCTTTACTAAATTTTCATTAACTCAGAATATTCCTGTTTTTAGTAGCTATTTAGGTGGTAATGATGAAGATATTGTAACTGAAATGTTAGTGAAATCAAATGGTTCTTTTTATTTAGTTGGTCAGACATTTTCTACAAACTTCCCTAAAGTTGGTGGTATAGGTAACAATCTTTATAGAGGAAATGGTGATGGATTTGTAGCCTTAGTTAACGCATCTGGTTTTGACTTAGCTTTTTCAAATTTATTTGGTGGCTCAGCAGAAGATGTTATTAATTCGATTGACGTTGATACAAAAGATGATATTTATTTGGTCGGATCTACTAAATCTACAAACATTACATTGGTTCCGATTCCCTCTGGTGGGTGGACACCAGATTCACCTTTTCAATCAGCAAATAATGGCGGTTGGGACGCATTAGTTTTGAAATATAACAAAGGCGGTGGGTCAATTTATAGTTCTACCTATGTTGGTGGAAGTGCTGATGATTTTGGAACAGGAATTCTTTCTAATGGTGATGGTTCTATAATTTTTGCAGGATATTCTGCTACAGAAATTAATGCTAAAAAAACATTCCCACTAAAAGGAGCTTTTCAAGATAAACATGCTGGTGGTGTTGACGCATTTTTAGGTGTATTAGATTTAATTAGAGTAAACAATAATAGAAATAGACAAGAAGCATTATATTTATCATTTTTTGGTGGTAAAAGTGATGACTTTGTTACCAAACTTAGAAGAAATGTAAATAATAATATTGCAATAATAGGAACTACAAACTCGAATAATCTACCTTTATTTAACGCTGATATTGACAAATTGGTAGGTGGCAGCGATATCTACATTACAGAATTTAACAATACAGCTACTAATGTTACTTATAGTACTTATTTAGGAACAAAAGGAGATGATGTTGCTTTTGATTTAAGTTATGAAATAAATGGTCATTATTTCGTTGCTGGAAGTACAAAAGCAAAAGATTTTACATCAACTCGTAATTCTAAACAAACTACTTTTGGTGGTGGTGATACTGATGGTTTAATAATTAAAAACCTTACTGGAGAATTAAACATATCTACACCATCTGGTGGAAATACTTATTGTCCTGGACAAGATGTAAATATTACTTGGGCAACTGACAATATTGATAAAACAAGAGGTTTTGATATTTCATATTACAAAGAAAGTGATAAAGTTGTTACTTTAATTGCAAATACAAAACAAGAAGCAAGTTTTAAGTGGACAATTCCTAACTCAATACCCGTAGGAAAAGATTATATATTAGTTGTTAGTCATCCAAGTGGTGCCTATGACATAACTAATTCAGCTTTTAGCATTGCTGGAAGTGTTACTATTGATAAAATCTCAATTGAAGGTAATCCTGTAGATTCTTTGTGCGAAGGCGGAAGTGTAAAATTAAAAGTTGAAACTACTGGCGAAAATCCTAAATTCCAATGGAGATTTAAAGGTGCTAATATAACCGGTGCTTCTGCTAACGAATTATCATTAAACAATATTCTTCCAAATCAAGAGGGCGAATATGATGTAGTTGTAACTGGTGCTTGTGGCGCTGGTACACCTTCTTCTAAAATTAATATCAAAGTTCTGAAAAATTCTACCATATCTACTCAACCAATAAATAACATTACTGCGGATGAAAATACAAATTTTGATATTACTGTTGTTACAACTGGTAGTAATATAAATTATCAATGGGTGAAAGATAATGTTGAATTGCTTAACGAAAATAAAAATAAACTTTCTATTATAAAGGCACAAGTTTCTAATACAGGTGTTTACTCATGTAAAATTAATGGCACTTGCGGTGAACAAATAATAACTAATACGACTACTGTTACAGTGAATCCTATAAGTAGTGTCGAAAATGATTTAGTTAATGAAAAAGATATTAATATAATTTTTAGTGATAATGTACTTAAAATTGATTTTATAAATACAGTTAATCTAAATAATACTGAAATTTACATTGCTGATAATAATGGTAGTTTAGTTAATAAGTTCAATTCACCATCACAAAATATAATTTATGATTTGAATTATTTGAGTAATGGAGTGTATTGGTTGATTAGAGAATCGGAAGGTAGTATTAAAAAAATGAAACTTTTGGTCATTAAATAATCCTTGTAAAATGACTTTTATTAGTTGATAATTTTATCATCAAAAAAAAGACTGTTATAAACACAGTCTTTTTTTTGATTAATATTAATAAACTTCTTTTTAATAATAAAGTTTTTTGTTATATTTGGTAATATATTTTTGATATAATGAAAATAAATATTTTGAAATAAATTTTAATAAAAAAATACGAAATGGAATTAAATTATTTGTTCTTTAGTTTCTTTGCAATTTTGGCAATTGTAACTGCTATAATTACTGTTAGTACAAAAAATCCTGTTGTTTCAGCAATGTCTTTAGTCGGACACTTTTTGATGTTATCTGGTTTATATTTAACATTACACGCACAGTTTTTGGCGATAATGCAAGTATTAGTTTACGCTGGTGCAATAATGGTGTTGGTCGTATTTGTTATAATGTTACTGAATTTAGGCAAAGAAGAAAATCTCAGCAATAGTAGTATCAAAAGTATTAAGTATAAAAAAATATCAGCATATATTTTAGGTTTAGCTTTTATTTTTCAGTTAGTTATTTTGCTATTAGCAAATACTAAATTAACTACTGATATGTCTCCACTTGCAAAAGAAAATGGTACTGTTAGTCAAATTGGACTTAAATTATTTAGTGATTATCTATACCCTTTTGAAATGATTTCTTTATTATTAATTGTTGCTATTATTGGTGCATTAATTTTAGGCAAAAAAAGACAAGTACTTTAATACTTATGCAATTTTATATTTTTCTATTTTAGATTATTTTAAACAAATTAAAAAAACAAATT
>JBDNHS010000279.1:0-2391 GCA_041688685.1 Kapaibacterium sp. (SeqCode) | reverse complement strand
GGAGAGTGATTTCAATATTATTATTTGATGCAGTTGTTACTTTTCTGAGTGAAATGGGATTAGTAAAGTTGCCTAAAGTATCTGATAGTTGAATATCAAAAAGATTATCATTATTAAAATTTCCAATTGCACTAAATTTGATATTTAATTTATTATCAAAACATACTAAGTTGATATTTGTATCTAAACTGATTTGATAATCTCCAAAATTCAGTATAAAGCCATCAAAATTACCACCCAAAGTATTTTGAAAACCATTATTAGAAATATTATTTGTTGAATTAGTAAAACCAACAGCAGTCACCACGTTCAAATTATTGTTTAATGCCATTTCACGCCCTTGGTCATTATTTGTTCCACCATAATAAGTACTAAATTTCAACTTTAGATTATTATCAAATATAGAGAAATAGCTATCTGTATTTCCACCAAAATTTGTTTGGAATCCATTCAGATTAATACTATTTGTACTTTGAGTAGCACCCGAAATCACTATTTCGTTTTTAGAATTATTGGCTACAATCCCTCTAACATTTTCGGTTTTGTCTCCACCAAAATATGTTGCAAGTACTTTATTTCCATTTAAGTCTAATTTTGTCAAAATTGCATCATAACCATCACCAGAATAATTTGGCTTGTGAACTCCTTGTGAACCAAGATTAGTACTAAAAGTAGAACCAATAAAGTATAAATAAGTATTTTGTGGACTTTGATTTATTTCTTTTAGATTTAGTACTAAGTTCCCAAAATCATTTTCATTCCCACCAAAATACGTCGACCAATTTAGATTTCCATTACTCAAAAAAGAAGTAAAAAATAAATCATATAAGCCGCTGTTTGTGTTTTGAAATGGATTTTTAAGTGGCAAATCTTTGCTATCTGTCGCACCATTTAGGTAAATCCTATTATTCTCATCTATATTTATTCCATTAATATAGTCATTTCCATTTCCACCATAATAAGTGCCCCAAAGTCTTACTCCATCTTTTGTAAATTTAACTAATAATCCATCTGATAGATTTGCTTTTGTGCTTTGGTATCCATCTGCAAATATATTTTCATCACTCAAAGTAAATCCACCGCACACAATATTATTTAATCCATCAATATCAACACTATTTATTTTATCTTCTTTTTTGCCACCATAATAACTTGCCCAAATAAGATTACCTGCTGTATCTAACCTTAATAAATATCCGTCTACATCACCACTCAAAGTAGTCTGGTGTGCGTTGGGTGTTGCCATTGATAACGAACTTGTTTCTCCAGCCACAACTAAAATATTGTTTTTGAGTTTGACACTATACCCAATATCATAATTAGCACCACCGATATAAGTAGCCCAAATTCTCTGATTTTTGGAATTAAACTTTACCAACATCATATCAATATTTCCAGCATAGTTATTTTGGAATCCATTTGCAGCAATTGAAGTAGTTGATTCCGTAGTTCCCAGTGCATAATAATCGCCATTTGTATCATTGGTGATGGAATAAAATCTATCAATTTGACTTCCACCGTAATAAGTAGAATTTAAGTTTAGAATTGGGTCAATAATTAATGTTTTACTTTTATCATATTCATTCAATTCAAAACAATAATAATTACTTTTGCTTATAAATTTAGAATTGATTGTGTCATATTTAATGATAGAATTAAAATTAGAATTAGAATTAGTAGAATTTACTGCATTAACTAAATATGAAATAGGTGGAGATAATATAAAGTTACCTAAATTAGTATTTGCAATTATTTCTTTGTTTTCATTGATATTATTATCGTTTGAGTAATTTATTTGGAATTTAATATTTTCATAATCAAAAAACGGTTTTACTATAAAATCATACTCAAAACTACCATTGTTAAAATAGTATTTTACATCAATACCGTCATATAAATTACTAATTGTAATAGACTTTGAGCATTTTATATCTTTGTATTCTTTGATATAATTGTCATTTTTCTCATTAATGACATTATTCGAAGATAAGTAAAAATTTATTTTTTGCCCAATATTTTGCTGAAAATCAATACTTTCAGTTGTAATATTATTTTTCAAATTATTTTTGAAATTGTTTTTGATTTCAGTCAAACTATTATCATCATAATTAGTATTAATTAATTTATATTCAATTGTATGAATCGAATATCTATTTGATTTTAAACTATTTGTTTCATAGCTTATATTAGGCAAATTCAAACTATTTTTATCAGAGTTTAAATCATCTGAAACTTGATTTAATGTTTTGTAACTGACAACAAACTTATTTTTGTAAATATAGATATTATAATAATTATTGATTGAATAATATAATACTTCATCTGGATTATTGTCAAGTTGTCTTAATTGCCCAATATTTTGAACAAAAAATGGATTATTAGAAAAAACAT
>JBDNHS010000278.1:0-15303 GCA_041688685.1 Kapaibacterium sp. (SeqCode) | reverse complement strand
TTATTTTTAAATATTAATTTAAAGTAATAATATATTATAGTAATATTATTGTAAATAAAAAATCTAAAGGTTCATCATAAAACTTTTTATAAATATATTTTTTAATACTTTTTCATCAAAAATACAGAGTAAAAATCAAATTAACTGTAAAAATAATAAAGTTTATTTTTATATGTATTTCTCTCTTATTTTGATAAATATATTTAACTTAAGTCTTAATTCCCAAACATTAAGATTATTAGACCTTAATACTTCGAAATACCCACAAATCAACGGGAAACTTTATGCACTTGACGAAAAAGCTAAAGCTTATAAAGACATAAAAAAAGATGATATTTTGATTTTAGAAAATGGTATTCCTAGAAAAGTAGATTCTATTATATGTCCTCCGCCTACAAATGACAAGTCTCCTATGTCAATTGTTTTGACAATTGATGTTTCAGAATCAATGGCGATTAATCAAGGTTTAGTTATTGCAAGAACTGCCGCCAAAGAGTGGATTTTAAATAAAGATCCAAGACCTTTATTAGAAGAAATTGCTATAACTAGTTTTGGCAATCAAAGTAAAATAGAAACTGATTTCATTAACAATACTGTTGTTTTAAATAACAAAATTGATTCACTCCAACTCGGTGGCGGCACAAATTTTAATAACGCATTTTTAGATGAAATTGCAGGTAATTTGTCTGTTTTCAAAAATGCACAATTTGCTAAACGAGCAATTATATTTCTAACCGATGGAAATGGTGAAATAAATCCTGATGAAGTCATAAAAAAAGCAAATGAACAAAATATTACCATTTATTGCGTTTCAGTTAATGTTTTTATTCCAGAGGCACTAAAATTAATCTCTGAAAAAACAGGTGGTAAGTATTTTAGTAATATCAAAACTGAACAAAATATAAAAGATATTTATAGAATTATAAGATTAGTATTCCAAAATCAAGACGAATGTCAAATTTATTGGCAAAGTGAGGGATGTCTAACAGGTAAAGAAGTACAATTAAATATTCCCAAATATAATCTTACAACCAATTTTAGTTTTAATAATTCTGAGGACATATTACCAAAATTTGAAATATTACCTAATGAATTTTATGTTTTTGATAACGTTGCACCGTTACAAACTGGTACAAAAGTATTAGAAATTAAAGCAATTAATGATAATATAAGAATAGATTCGATTGTATCCAATAATAAATTTTTCAAGATTGTTTCATATCAGAATAATAGAAAATTACCGTTATTATTAGGTCAAAATCAATCTCTGAAATTTAATGTTGAATTTTCTCCAATTGATTCCACATATAATTTTGCTACCTTTACTATATATGGTAGTTCGTGTTTGAATAATGAATTTTATTGTGTTGGAGGCAATTCTGGAGTACCACCTCTCAACTCTTCAATTAGAGTTTTACACCCTAATGGTGGAGAAGCGTTTCTGGCAAACTCCAAATCATATATTGCTTGGGAAGGAACTTTTAGCAATAATAATAATATTAACTTAGAATTATCAACAAATGCAGGATTTAGCTGGAAATTAATAGCAGATAATTTAAATAAAAGGTTATATGAAAATTGGCAAGTTCCAGATATAAACAGTGATCAATGTTTGGTCAAAGTTACTCAATTCTCCTCTGAATTTGGCAGAAAAATATTATCTTTAAATACTTCAGGAAGCACTGTAAATGATTTGGATTGGAGTCCAGATGGTAATCTTTTGATAGTTGCCAATCAAGATTCTTTAATTAGAGTATATTCTACTATTGTAGGTATGAATATATTTGAAATAAAAGCTCACAATTCTACAGTTAATTGCATCAAGTGGAGTCCCGATGCTGTAAGGTTTATTACTGGCGGCTCCGATTCAACAATTAAGGTATGGAATTTTATCACTCGCAAAATATTGAATAGTATTAAATTAGATATAGATTTGGTAAAAGCCATTGATTGGAGTTCTGACGGGAAATTAATTGCTGCAGCACTTGGTGATTCAACAGTCAGAATTTATAATACTGTCAATTACAATCAAGTTCATTTATATAAACAAAAAGCACTTCAAAATACAGTTAAATTCTCTAACAATTCACAATATCTTGCTTTTGCAGGGGTTGATAAAGAAATAAATATTTTTAGTGCAAACGTATTACAAAATAGAATTACTACTTTAACTGGACACGTAAGCCCAATAACATCTATTTCTTGGAAGGCTGATGATAATGAAATTGCATCTGCTTCGGAAGGTCCCGAGTTTATTGTCAAAATTTGGGATGTAAAAAATAAAATCGAAAAAGTAAGTTATGATGACAGACATCAGGTTACAATAACATCTATTGATTGGAGTGCAAAAAACAACTATATTGTAAGTACTGGTGTTGATGCATCTGTTCACATTTGGGACCCAAAAGATGGAAAAACAATTTACAATTTTAGAGATATTTCTTGGGCACATAATGTAGTAAAATGGTCTGGAGATGGTTCAAGAGTTGCAACTGGCTTTCTTGGAATTAATGTTCAAGATAAAGTTAATATTTATTCAATTGCTAAATTCCCTTTACTTCAAGGTGTTTCAAATAATCTTTTTAGCATAATTAAACCTGATTTTAAATTAAATAACATTGTTTTTGACGATACTAAATTATTTGATATTAATGACAGAAATTTTGATAATGTTATTGATTATAATGGCAACATAACTATAAAAATTGACTCAATAAAAATACAAAATGATGTGGAAAATGTGTTTAAAGTTATTAATACTAATTTTCCTATTTCAATCAATAAAGATAATCTTGAAGAATTTACTTTTCAATTTAGACCAAATAAAATAGCAACCTTCAAAGCAAATGCAGTTTTTTATACTTCTATAGGTGTCAAAACTACGGAAATAACTGGTATTGGGTATTTGCCAGATTTAGAAATCAAAAATATTAATCTTGGTGTGTTTTTGCTAAATTCTCCTAAAATATCACAAATAATACCTTTGAAAAACAATTCAATTAGAAATATTAATATAGATAGTATAAGAATATTCGGTAATACTGATTATTACAAAATAAATAGTAGTATAGATAATTTACTCATTAGTTCAACAGATTCAATTTTGGTTAATATTGAATTTGACCCCAAAAGTGTTGGAATTTATCAATCATTGATAAGAGTATTCTATGGCGAAGATATAATTTTTGCTCGAATTAGTGCCGAAGTAATTAATCCAAATTTGTCTTATTTATTAGAAGATGCTTTTTTAAATATTAATTGTGATGAGACTGATACCAAAAGTGTATTCTTCAAAAATAATGGTAGGGGAACTATAATTATAGATAGTCTCAAACTTGTTGGTAATAATACTAATAGTTTTAATTTTGCATTTAATTCATTTCCAATTAATTTGAAACAAAATGATTCTATTAAAATTGATTTGGATTTTACTCCCAAAGTTGAAGGTTATAATGAAGCTAATCTTCTAATTTACTCACAATCTTTAGGTGTAACTAAAATTGATAGTTTGAAATTAGAAGGAGTGAAATCAAAAAATGGAATATCATTTGAAAATCTAACAAAACTAGAATTTTTAAATTTAGATGAAAATCAAAGTTCAACTCAAAATTTCAAAATTGTTAATGACAGTGATTTTGAAATTGATTTGTCATTTTTTGTTGGAAAAGTTATCAATAGTTATTTCAAAATAGATAATATCTTACCTAAGATTTTAAAAAGTCAAGATACTGCCATCATAAATTTAACTTTTTTGGGTGGAGAAAAAGGGCAAATTTACAATTCAAAACTAATTTTGAATGATTTGTGTAACAAAGAATATTCAATTGATTTATTTGCATCTGTTCGCTCTGATAAAGCAAACTTAACTATTCTTGATTTCAAAAAAGATATTATTCTTTCGCCTTGCAACAAAAAAGATACTCTTTTGTTGAAAATTTATAATAACGGAAAAACTACTCTCAACATAGAAAATATAAAATTAAATAATGTTTTATTTACTACATTAGTTTCTAATTTAACTATTGAAGCAGACTCAACAAAAAGTATTTTGATTGTAATATCTGAAACATTTGAAGGAAATAGTACCCTTAGAGTAACATTCAAATCAAATAGTTCGGATTCTGATCCAAACGGAAATAAAGATTATTTCATTAACATTTCAAAAGACAAACTAAACTATTTAATTTCTGAAACTGTATTAAACTTTCAAATTGAAGGTACAAACTTACCTATTCCACAACAATTTGTTATAAATAATTTATCAAAAGTTAAATTAGACCTAAATTCAATCAAAGATATAATTCCATTTTCTATTTCTGGGAATTTAAATTTGGAAAGTAATGCTATTTCTAATATTACTGTTAGTTATGACGGTGGACTTACAAATCAAATTATCACCAAAGAATTGACTTTACTTGACGAATGTGGCAATCAAAGAATTATAAAACTCAATATCGCACCTTCAAATGCTTTAAAATTTAAAATTGGATTTGAAAATAAAAATGTATTTACAAACCAAAATATTGAAATACCTATAATTTTAGAGAACTTAGAAAATTTACGAAATAGTAATATCAATAACATAGAAATAATTTATAGCTTCAATAAAACTTTATTGATGCCTAATAATATTATTAGTAATAACACAAACCTAAATAATTACCAAACAAATTATTATTCTAACAAAAATCAAGGCTTCATTACCCAAAAAATTAAATTAGGTGAGTATTTGAATAGTATTACAGATACTTCAAAATTTGTTTTTCCGGTGCAATTACCAACCCTTAAATTTTACACTTTATGGGGAAATGATACAATTACAAATTTAAATTTAATTGAAATTAAATCAAGTGATGATAACATTTATCCAATATTATTTAATGAACAAACTGCAGAATTAAAATTTATAGATATTTGCAAAAGTGGAGGCAATAGGCTATTTATTGATTCAGATGACAGTTTAGTTGTAAGAATCAATACTACTCCAAACAATATTATGATTGATATGGATTTGATTGAAATTGGAATACACTCAATTTTGGTGAGTGATAACTTGGGTAGAATTATCTATTCTGATGAGTTTATTATTGAAAAAGAAAATTCATATATTAATTCTAATTATAGTTCTAACAATCCTAACAATATTATTAAATCACTTAATTTCAAAAAACAAATTACATTAAGTAGAAGTTTATTTAATTCTGGTTTATATTTTATTAATATTAAATCGGAAACTATGAATTTGACCAAAAAAATAATGATTACAGATTAATTACAGTTAATATAAAAGATACTTTTGTCTTGTTTCATTAAACTTCACTCTATCTTTTTTGATTTTTTGTTTTATAAAATCATAACTGACCTTGCCCTTGATAAATTTAGTATAGATATCACTTCCATTTACTTTATTGAACATATTATAAGCTTTGTCTTCTTTGGAAAATATATTATTATTGAATGTTTTAAGATAATTCAATATTTCAAATCCTAAACTGTATGGTAGAATTTCATTATTATTTTTGAAACTCAAGTAAACGCCATCTACATTTTTATTATTATACATTCCATAAAAAGGTCTATATTTCACTTTTATTAAATTTATATTATAATCATTAACAATATTGTGATTACCTAATTCATTAATTAACTTATCACTATCAAAATTAGGACTACCAAGATACTGAAACGGTGAAGTAGTGCCGATGCCAATACTTATTATTCCTAATTCACCTAATGTGCCTAAGGCAGCAGCACCCCTAATAGAATTTATTGTTGGAATATGTGGCGAAGTAGGTATCCAATTCAAATTCAAATCCTCCCAAACTTGCCATCTATTCCAATTTTTCATTTTTATAATATGAATTTTCGGAATATTTTTACTTGTATTTTTAATCCACTTTTCTTCAACCATCATTTTAGTCAATTCACCAATTGTACAACCGTGCAAATATGTTGTTCTGATTTTCCCCACAAATGATTCAAATTCATCTTCTAATAGCGTACCATCAACGATAAGTCCACCAAGTGGATTTGGTCTGTCCAAAATGTAAACTGGTTTGTTGAGCTCAATTGCGGTAGATATTATATTAAATACAGTCGAAATATAAGTATATGAGCGAACTCCAATGTCTTGAATATCAATTACTATTGCGTCAGTTTGAAGAATTAGTGTTTTTGATGGAGTTTTTGTTTTGCCGTAAAGTGAAATAAGTGGAATATTGTAAATCGAATCATTTTCGACTGGGTCGCCTGCAGGAACAGAAGTATAATAACCGTGTTCAGGTACTAATATATATTGTAGTTTGATATCCTTTTTTTTGAGAATTTCTTCGACAGTTGATTTATTTTCCGAAGTCCTACTTGCTTGATTTGCAAATAAAATAATAGTCTTATTTTTTAATTCTGGCGGTGTTTCTTTTAGAAAATTATCAATTCCTAATTCGATTTTTGAAGTATTATTATTATTATTATTTGAATAGGAAGTGGAATACAAAAGTAAAAAAGTAGCAACTTTTATATAGATGTTTAATTTGATTTTATAATTCAATTTATTAGTATTTAGTTAATGCAATTAATATTTTATGTTTATTTTAATATCATAAATCAAATTTCTTACCAAAAATCAAATTAAACAAATCAAATTTATCTAATTAATAAATAAAGTTAATTATATGAATTCTTAATAAAATTTCTGGCTTTTTCGTGAGATCCGTCATAATCTTTAATAGATAAAACCCTATTATAATATTCAACTGCTTTTTTTCTGTTTTTCAATTTATCAAAATTCATCCCTATTTTCAAAAGTGCCGAACTTTTGAATCCACTCGGCTCGGTTTCTGTAGCATCAGCAATTTCAACACATTTGAAGAGATATTTTTGAGACTTTTCTATTTCATTTTTTCTTTGAAGCGCTAATCCAACATAATAACACCCTTCTTTTGCAGCGTGATTATCATAACCAGTCCACTTATCCAAAGACCTATTTACTATATTTCTCCAAACATTTTCCAAACTATCCCAATTACTCATTCTAACATAAACTCTTCCTACGTACCGGTGAAAGTACGGATTATTTGGAAAAGAATCCAAAAGTCCCTTTGAATAAAATAATGCTTCGTTCATATCATTTTCGAAACTATAAAATACTTGCATTAGAGTTACTTTGGCTTCAATTGGAGTATATTTTGCATATAATGCTGATGATCTCAATTGTAAAATCCCAATCTTCTTATTTCCATTTGGCAAAAAAGTCATAAATGGTTTGGCAATTGGATATTTTTCAGGTATGGCGGCAGCAAAATAATTATATATACCTGTTCCAAGCATAATATCGTTATTATTTGGTGCTTTGATTAAACACTGTTGCATAATATCAAATGCTGTTTTAGCATCATAAGTAGCACTAAGCCATTGTTCGGAGTTTGAATAAAATCTTGCTCTATATCCTAAAATACCACCCTTGAAAAACAACGCAGTAATGTCAGTGTTGTTCTCTAATAATATTTTATCGCAAATTGTCAACACTTTTTCAACTTTATTCAAAAATATCTGATCATAAGCTCTTGTATTTCGAAAAATACTTATTTTCCAATATTCTACCATTGCATCTAAAAAATAACCAGCGGGATGATTTGGATTTAATTTTATTACTTTTTCGAAGCAAACTCTCGCTTCGTCAAATTTAATATTATAAATGTGCTTTGAGCCAATTTGTACCAAACTATCTGTCTTATGGGTCATTATTGCCCATTGAGATTTGGATTGATATGTAAACAACAAGAATAAAAAAGACGCTATCAAAAAACTTTTTTTCATCACAAATATAATATTATTTTTATCAAATGATTTTCTTTGATAATTTACGAATTTATGTTTCTATTATTATTTTATTTAGTTCAATTATGTATAATTAAGTATAAACAAAAAAAGAGGTTATATTAACCTCTTTTTAAATGTTCTGATTACAAGTAATTTATAAATAAATTATAAATTAATAACTTTGATTATATAAATTATAATTATGCAAGTGTTTTAAGTGTTTTGATATATTCTTCAATATCATCTAACATTTTATTTTGCACTTCCATGTGTTCTCCACCTGTTAGCATTTTATTTAGTTGAGGGCAGTAAGAAGCATATTGACCGTCACCTCTTTTTCTAATTAATATTTCATAATCGTCGATATTGGTGCTTTTAGAGATTAAGTTTTCCATATACTAGCTTTATTTTAAGTAAAAATTTGAGTAAAAAATTAAATATTATAAACAATAAACACAAATATTTTTCAAAATGGTTATCTTTATGTTAATTTTGACGTAATTTTAATATTTAATTGTAAAAAATAATTTGTGAATAAACAACTTCTAATATATTCGTTCAAAATATTGCCTTTTAATATACTTTTTAGAAAATTTAAAAGGAAAATTTGCAATAAATTTAAAATTAATAATGGACTTATTAATTATGATTTTAATAAATTCAATGAATCAAATTTTGACATCAATTTTGGCTTAAAGTACAAACATCCCAAAATATATAATTTCTTTAAAGAATATTATTTAGAAAATTTATCCGAATTAAAAAATCCAGAAATTTTATCAAAAAATCAAAATATTATTAATAATTTTATGGATAATAAAATTACTATATTTAATAGTATTTATGATTTGAATGAGTTTACAAATACCACCACAAAAAATCTTGACTTTTATTCAGTTTATAACTTTGACTTTATTAATAAACATAAATGGGAAAGCACAGAAAATCATAAAATCAAAGGTGATTTAGGATATGATATAAAAGTGCCTTGGGAAATTGGTAGATTACAATTCCTATCTTATTTAGTTACAATTATTACTATTGATAAAGAGTCAAATGTATTAAAGGAAGTTGATGATGATAATTCTGATAAAAATTCTGATGATAATTCTGATAAAAATCATGATTTTGATAAAATTGCAGATAAAATTATTGAGTTTATAGTTGGTTTTATAGATTACAACCCAATTCCAAACTCAACCCTAAACTCTACCCAATGGCTATCAGCAATGGATGTTTCTATTAGATTATCGAATATAATCTATATTCTTGATTCTTTATCTCATTCCGGTTATAATATTGAACCAACAAAAATTGACAAAGTAAAAAAATCAATATTTGAGCATATAAAATTTGTGTTTCTACATTTAGAATGGTCAGATGGTATGAGAGCTAATCACTATTATTCAAATATAACTGGCTTATTTTATGCAATTAATTATCTAACTCCTAAAAATGATTTAACAAGTCAAGAATTATTTTCATTAAAAAAATTCTTGATTGCTCAAATTATTAACGAAACAAATTTTCAATTCAATGAAGATGGTTCAAATTTTGAAGATTCAATTCCTTATCATACTTTAAGTTTTGAACTATTACTTTTTAATCTAATATTTTTAAATTCATTAAATTCTGACGAAATCTCCCTAATCAATAATTCAAAAATTATTTCTAATAAAATTGATAACAAAGATTTTCAATTAAATAATGTAGTCTTGCAATTATTATACAAAAGACTTCATTCAATTTGTGAGTTTACCAAATCTATAAATAACAATGGATTAATACCACAAATAGGGGATAACGACTCTGGTACTTTTATCAATTTTGATATCTTAAATTTTAATAAATCTTCATTAAATTATAATTCATTAGACATCAAACATAGACTTAGAATATTTGAAAAGTCATTAAATATATTTGAACAAAAAATTGGTTATGATCACAAGTTAAGTAACAAAAATACTAAATTAGTTAATGATGATATTATTCAAAATTATGAAGATTTTGGTATCGTAATTAATAAGAATAAAGAGTTGTATTTTACCTTAAAGTATTCTCAATTAGGACAGTTAGGTAAAGGTGGGCATTCACATAATGATAGTTTGTCTTTTGTTTTGTCACTTTATGGAGAAGAAATATTCACAGATGCTGGTACTTATAGTTATACTAAAAATTATAAATTAAGAAATAAATTCAGGAGTAGTCAAAACCATAATGTACTAACAATAAATGATTTGGAGCAAAATCAATTGTTTGACAGAAACTTAGATGATATGTTTTGGATTTATTCGGATATATACTCTAATAAATTGAAAAAGTTAAATAAGTCAAATAAGTCAAATAAGTCAAAGCTTATTTCATTTAATCAAAATATTATCATTGCTGAACACAAACACAAAAAGTATAATTATAAAAGAGCATTTTTATTTAATGACAAAAATATTAACTGTAAAGAAGAAATAAATATAGAAGGTAATAAGAAAGTAAATTTTTTATTAGCACCAAATATTAAGATTACAGAGGTAAAGGAAAATTATTTAGTTTTTGAAAAATTACTTAATAATAATAAAGAAAAAATTGTTATTAAATTAGGTGTCGATAAAAATGAAATTCTAATTAGTTCAAAGAATAATACATCGGATAATTTGTCAATAGATGATTATGAATATTCACCGAATTATCTCAGTAAAATCTCTGCAAAAAAAATAATTATTTCATCAAATAAAAATATCATTAATTGGGAATTAAGTTGGAAATTAGTTCAATTGTAATCTTAGACCAAAATAGCAAACAAAATAAATGAATATTAAAGACAACATAAATAAAATAAGTTGGAGTATATTAGATAAAGGTTTATTTATAATTTTTGGCTTTATTACTCTATTCCAAATAAAGAATCTAAAACCAGAGGAGTTTGGTGTATTTTCTTTGGTTTGGGCATTGAATAATTGGCTTTTGATGATTAATGATTCTTTTTCTTTACAAGGACTTGTGCAGTTTGGAGCAGATTATAAACTCCGACCAAAAGTAAATTTCATTTCATTGGTGCTAAACTTATTTATGATGTTTCTTATACCGAGTGTGTTATTTTTATTTGCTTTTCTATATCGTGATAATTTAAGTCCGAATTTATATGTTTCATTTATTTATCTTCCATTATTTACTCTTACAACTATTCCACGTTCAACAGTACTCAAAATCCTTACACGTGAGTTTAGATATAAAGATATTTTCTTTGTGAATTTAGTTTATTTTGGAAGTATGACAATATTAACTTTCTACTATATTTTCATCTATAAAGATTTGAATTTCGAATTGATGCTAATGATATTTATCAGTGGAGGAGTCTTAAGCTCAATATTTAGCATTATTTTGGCGAGAAAATCACTCAAAATTAAATATGATAAAAATGAAAATAAGGATTTTACTTTCAAAAAATATATAACGTTCTCTATTCCAATGACTTTAATTTCTGCTTTTCAGACAATACCAAGGTCAATGGATATTTTCTTTATAGAACTAACGATGAACCCAATAAATTCAGCATATTATATTGGTATTTATAATTCTGCTAAAACGCTATTTAGAGTAATAGAAGAATCAACCTCCGCTGCTTATGGTTTACTTTATCCAGTTGCTGTAAAGTATATAAATTTAAAAGATGATGTATCACTCAAAAAAGTATTTACAAAAGCAATATCAAATTTATTATTAGTTTATGTCGTGATTGTAATTGTTTCACTTTTGGGTGCATCAGAATTTCTAATAAAATTAGTATTACCAGAAAAGTATTATGAAGCTATTAATATATTCAATATGTTGATTTTTGCTTCTTTACCAATGCCATTTATATTATTACTTTTGGCTCTAACTGCCGACAACAAACCAATGCAAGTATTATATTGTGTTATATTTGCTGGAGTTTTTGCTGTAATTACATTTATTTTGGCTGGATATTCAAATAATATTAATTTAATGCCCTTGGGAATTATCGTATATAATTTAATATTGGGAATACTTGGTTATTGGACTTTTAAGAAAAAATATAATATTAATATTAAAGACCTATTGATTTCGTTAATTGATATTAAAAATTTTGTAAAAAATTACATCATCTCAAATCGTAAATGATTTATAATAAATTGAATGAAAATAATTGATAAAGAAATATTAAAGAATTTTGTAATTACCATTATATTTTCATTGATGGCATTATATGTGATTTTTCTGATTGTTAATATGGTGGAGAATTTAGACGAATTTTTAGCTGCAAATATGTCTACAGAATTAATTGTAAAATACTATATTCTTTTTTTTCCAGAATTAGTCAAATTACTTTTACCTATTGCAGTGCTTCTTTCTACCTTATTTACGGTCGGCAAAATGTCTAATTCTAATGAAATTACTGCACTAAAATCTGGTGGGGTGTCGATTATTAGATTAATGATACCAATATTCCTTTTTTCTCTTCTAATCTGCGTTGGCTCAATTTATTTTAATGGCTGGATAGTACCAAAAGTAAATAAAGATAAATTAAGTATTGAACAAAATTACCTCAAAAAAAATCTAAGTAGTACTTCGGTTTTTAATTTATATTTCAGAGAAAGCCAAAAAAATATACTCTCAATGCAAACTTATAATGCAACAGAAGGCAAAGGTTATAATATCTCTTACGAAAAATTTGCAGATTTAGTAAAACCAAGATTATTGAGTAGAATTGAATCTGATAATATGAAATGGGACTCAGCCCAAAAAAATTGGATAATGTATAATGGAGTTAATAGACAAATTCTAAAAAACGATAACGTATTAATACAAAAATTTGATTCACTACGCCTAAATATTGCTTTTGATAATGATAAACTAAAAAAATTAAGCTTAAATCCAAAAGAAATGAATTTGACAGAATTCAAAGATTATATTGAAACTCTGCAGATAAGTGGAAAAGATGTCAGAAAAGAGTTAACCGACTATTACGGTCAATGGGCTTATCCTTTTGCGAGCGTAATTGTCATTTTGTTTGCATTTCCTTTTGCCACAGTCAAAAAGAAAGGCGGCACAGCGGTACAAGTTGCTGCAGCATTAGTTGTTACATTTGCTTATTTAATTTTCACAAAAGTAGGTCAAATTATTGGCTATAATTCCAACTTTAATCCAATAATTGCAGGTTGGTTTGCTAATATTGTATTTTTGGTATTTGGTTTTATTGTCTTATTTAGAACTAAATCCTAAATGTAAGTAACTAATCTTCTACTTTTTTTGAAATGATCATCTTGTTTTTATAATTATCATTACCAAAAGCGAAAATATAATATTCTCCACCTGTTTTTATTTTTAGTTTTTTATACAAATCATCAACTTTTACTGTTGAATTTCTGACCTTGATATTCGCTTTACTTATATTTAATTTTTTTAATATTTTATTATCAAATGCACCAATTTCGAGGATTTTGTAATATTTACCCAAATAATTATAATTAAGTGCCGACTCTTCTTTCAATAAAAAAAGATGAGTATTATTAGAAATTTTACTAAAATCACTAAAAATATCCCAATTAGCAAATTTCATCTCAGATGGTGATGGTTCATAAAGATATTGGAACTTATCAATATTGGCAAAAGTTTTGGCGTCTAATTTTATCTTAGATTCTTTTGGACTTAAAATATAAGAATTTACTTTATAATCATTAATATCTTTTATACTTACTAAATTTACTTTCGTAGAATTAGTTTTTTTATCATTCTCTAATTCTAATTTTCCATGTAACTTTTCATCTAATTCAAAATCTATTGTGATTAAAATCTCTTTTAAATCTTTTTCGTATTCTATAATGTCGATTTGTATTATTTTATCAAAACTATTAATTAAGTAAGTAATATCAATTAATGGAGAAAACTTAATCATTAAGTATCGCGTTGTGATTTTTAATTTATCTAAAATTGTGAATATATTTGGAGTTAATTCATCAATCAGAAATACTTTTTTCCCATTTGAATCTCTTCTCGAAGGGTCTAAATATATTAAATCAATTTTTGTATTATCGTTAATCAAAGTATCTAAATATTTTTCAAAATCTATATTTTCAAAAGATAAATTTTTATTATTATTTATAGAAACATTATAGTTATTGATTTCAATAATATTTTTGTCAATATCCAAACCTATCACTTTATCACAAATATTAGCAAAAGCAATGCTATCGGTACCAAACCCGCAAGTACCGTCAATTAATATTTTTATATTTTTAGATTGACTATTATTTGTATTATTATTTGTATAATTATTTGTATAATCGAAGTTGAGTTCTTTTATTATTTGTGATTTATAAGAAGCAGTCGCCTCAGAAGAGCTTTGTTCACAATTAATATTTGGTGGAAATATCACGAATTTATTTTCAATCAAATTAGTAAATTTGCTTTTATATTTAATTCTTAATTTTGCTTGGTCAGATACAAACTTATCAATCTCATCATAATTATGATTCATAATCGAATTATAGTGATTTATATCATTTTGCTTTTCAGATATCGTTGCGAATATTTCTTCTGTGCTATTATACATTTTCAAAAATTATAGTTTAGATAGAACATTATTTAGAATTTTAGATAAAAAAAGGGTTATTTGTAGAAATAACCCTTTAAAATATTTTATTTATTTATTACAAGCCTAAAAATCAAAATATTTGTAAATTGCTTCACCACCGTCAACAGTAATTACTGTTCCATTAACCCAGTTGAAATCTTCATCCACAAATTTACAAACAACTCTTGCCACTTTTTCTGGAGTAGTAAGGTCTATATATGGATTTTGAGCTTTAGCTAATTTTAGCATAGTTGCATAACCAGGTATTTTACTTGCAGCAGGAGTTTCAGTAAGACCCGCTAAAATAGAATTCGCAGAAATACCCCAAGGCGCTAATTCAATTGCTATTTGTCTGATATAAGACTCCAAAGCAGCTTTTGCAGCAGAGACAGCACCGTAATTTTTCATACCCATATATCCACCAATACTTGTAAAGGCAAATATACGTGAATTATCAGCTAATAAATTATTTGAGAATAAGTCTTGCACCCAATAGATTAAACTATTAGCCATAACATCCATAGTCATTTCAATTTGCTTTCTATTAACCATCTCTTTTGGGTCTCTATCAACAAGTTTTTTTAGTGCACCGAAGGCTAAAGAGTGAATTAAAACTCTTAATTTATGACCTTCTTCTTGTATTTGGTCTTTTTTGATTTCTTCGATTACACTTAATCTTTTTCCATCATCAGCAGCATTAATATTAAAAAACTTAGCTTTAACACCCAAAGTTTCTAATTCTATACGAAATTCTTCTACTTTGGCTTTATTAGAACCCAAGTCCATGTGGACACCATAAATATTAAAGCCCATTTTGGCTAATGCTATTGCTGTTGCTTTTCCAAATCCACTTGAAGCACCCAAAACTAATGCGTACACATTCTTACTCATACTTACCT
>JBDNHS010000277.1:0-5174 GCA_041688685.1 Kapaibacterium sp. (SeqCode) | reverse complement strand
TGACCTGACATAATTTTTTTTTCTCTTTATAATTAATATTTATTTTTGTATTTTTTAATAAGTACAATTTAATATTTTTTATTATAAAAAAAACAAATTTTAATAATTCAATGATTAAATACTTTCAACTTTACAAATAAAATAATTACTGATCCAGCATATTTTAAAGAAAGTTTCAATAATCTAAAAATAGTTTTTGTTATAATATTTAAATTTATGGAATTTAATCTTTAATTTTGTGGATATAAATTGGATTTGTTTGGTTTTAATTGACTTTACTCTGAAATTTAAAAATATTAGATTTAATTTTTTATGAAAATACTTATTAATCAACTTGGCAGAATCGGTGATCTTATTTTGATTACTCCAATTTTCCAATTATTAAAAAAGAATTTCCCAGATGCAGAAATATATGTAATATGTGGCGACAAAAATTATAATGCTATAATAGATGATATAAATTTAGAAAATATATTTGTTTATCATAAAAATATAATTGGGTATTTTAAACTATTATTTAAACTAAAGAAAATAGAATTTGACTATTATTTTGACCCAAAAGACCATAATTCAAGTGAATCTAATATATTATCTAAAATAATTAAAGCGAAGGTCAAAATAGGTAATAAAAGCTATAAGAATAAGTTTGATGTTGATATAAATCAAATTAGAGATAAATCAGACTTACATTTTACATCTGTTGCTACTGCCGGAGCAAAATACATAATTAGTAAGTGTTTCAACTCCAAAGTCAAAATTGATAGAATTCCAAAACCAAATTTATATTTGAACGAAAATTCTGAAAATTACACTAAAACATTTTTGGAAAATAATAATTTAGATTCTTTTATATTAATTAATATTTCTGCAAGTAATTCTAATAAAATGTGGCTAAAAGATAGATGGATTGACTTTATTGAGTTTTTAATTAACAATAAATATATCAATGAAAGTAATAAATTAATTATGTGTTCAGCTCCAAATGAAAAGAATGAAGCCAAAGAAATAATAAATGTAATTAAGTCTAAAGGGCTTAAATCTTACAGTCATTTTAATCAAAATGAACTAATATACTTTTCTTCACGTTCAATAAATGATATTTTTTCAATAGTATCAAAATCAAAAGTATTGGTAAGTCCAGATACTTCTTTAGTTCATATTGCTGCTGCTTTTGATATTCCAATCTTTGGATTGTATAGTGGAAATGAAATCTTTTATGATAAGTTTAGACCAACTTTTAATCAAGAAATTGAAGTAAAATCAGCAATTATAAGAGCAAAAAATGGCGACGATGGAATACATTCAATTAATTTGAAACAAGTAATTGAAGCATTTGAAACAATTAACACAAAATTATAGATGTGTTAGAAATTTTAGAAATTATATAAATCAAAAACGATGCAAGTAGCTTGGCATAAATTATACAATCACCCCTTACCAGAAAATCATAAATTTCCTATGATTAAGTATGATTTATTGAAAGAAAATTTAATTAATCAAAATATAATTGATGAAAGTGATATAATTACACCAAAACCATTAGATGAAGAGATATTATTATTAACTCATAGTATTGATTATTGGACAAAATTAAAAAATTTGGAATTAACTCCAAAAGAAATTAGAGTTACTGGATTTCCACAAGAAGCGAGTATAATTAAAAGAGAATTACTTATAATGCAAGGGACAATTGATTGTAGTATTGCTGCACTTGAAAATGGAATTGGGTTTAATATCGCTGGAGGTACTCATCACTCTTTTAGTTATAAAGGCGAAGGCTTTTGTTTGTTAAATGATATGGCAATTGCAACTAATTATTTATTGAAGAATAAATTATCTAAAAAAGTATTAATAGTAGATTTAGACGTTCATCAAGGGAATGGTACTGCAGAAATTTTTGTCAATAAAACTTCTAAATTCAATAAAAATGTATTTACATTTAGTATGCATGGAAAAAATAACTATCCTTTAAATAAAGAAATATCAGATTTGGATATCGAACTTATGGATAAAACTAACGATAATGAATATCTAAATTTACTGATTGAAAATTTGAATAAAGTTGTTAATAAATTCAAGCCAGACTTTATTGAATATCAAGCGGGCGTAGATATTTTGGAAACAGATAAATTTGGCAAATTATGTATCACACAAAATGGCTGTAAAAATCGTGATGAAGTAGTGTTTTTGATAGCAGAAAAGTACCAAATACCTATTTCTGTAAATATGGGCGGTGGCTATTCTCCAAATATAAATGATATTTTGGAGGCACATACTAATACTTTTAGGTTGGCAAAGGAAATTTTTAGTTAATTTGTAATAAATTCTGATGTAAAAATGGATTTTGTTATTCTCAATAAATTTTAATTTTAGTTTTAACTATGGAAAAAAGAGACATTTTCAAATATTATATTATAAATAAACCTTATAAGGTTATATCTCAATTTACAAATGAAGAGGGCAAAACTTGCCTTAAAGACATTTTTACTGTACCAAAAGATGTTTATTCAATTGGTAGATTAGATTTTGATAGCGAAGGTTGATTGATACTTACAAATGATAATTATTTAAAAACTCAGCTTGCAAACCCAAAATACAATGCACAAAAAATATATTATGTGCAAGTTGAGAATACACCTTCGAAAGAAGAACTCAGACAATTAGAAAATGGGGTAACAATTAACGTTAATGGGAAAGAATATAAAACTCAAAAATGTAAAATTAACTTTTTATCAGAATCTAAATATTCCAAAATTGAAGAAAGAAATCCACCTATTAGATTTAGACAATCAATTCCTACTACTTGGTTGGAAGTTCATTTGAATGAAGGGAAAAACCGACAAATTCGCAAAATGACAGCTACGATTGGATGCCCTACTCTAAGAATAATTAGATTTGCGATTGGCGAAATAAACCTGAATGTGATTGAAGAAGACAGCAATGTTAAAGAGTTTAATAGAAATGAAATATATCAAATCATTGGTATAAATAATACTAACAAAGAAGCTAAAGATGCTTTTTCTACTAATAAAAAGCAAAAAGAAAATACACTTTATCACAATAGATTAAAACTGAAACGCGAAAAGTTTGTGAAAAGTCAAGAAAATAAAGCTCCTGCTACAGAAAAAATCGAAAGTACCTATAAAACCAAAGAAATAGAAAAAAAGAAAAGCAATAGATTCTCAGGAAATAAAAGTACCAAATCAAACACGAAAAGTAAATCTCCAAATAAAAAACAAAAATATATCAGCAAACGATAGTCTTTTTTGTTTCTATAATCAACAATCTTCATCAACCGTTGGGTAAATCCAGCGGTTTGTTTTGTTATTAGGCAATAGGTCAAGACACATTACTTCAATTTTTCTCAAAAACCTCCATTTCACCAATTTATCCAAACCCTTGCATAATCTACGATTACAGACTATTTTTGCAAATCCTGTTACATTTTCACCTAAAAACAGTCTTTTATATATAGGGGAATGACAAATTTAGAAAATGTTTTTTGAGAATTGGTGAAATTTAACAAATACTGGACAAATGATTATGAAAAGAATAATTTACATATTAATATTAATTACTGCTTTTGCTTCTAATTTAGAATTGAAAGCAAGTGATAAAAAAATAAAGCTGGATAGTAATGTAACTCCAAATCAAAGTAAACAAGAATTTGCTTATGATGACGAAGGTAATCGAATTCTTTATGCCTATTATTATTGGGATAAGTCACTAAAAGATTGGGTGCAATCTTCGAAATCCGAATATGCTTATGATGACGATGGTAATCAAATTCTTTTTGCCAATTATAACTGGGATAAAATATTAAACAATTGGGTGGGTGATTTGAAATACGAATATACTTATGATGACAATGGTAATCAAATTCTTAGTGCTAGTTATCAATGGGATAAGACCTTAAACAATTGGGTGCAATCTTGGAAATTCGAATATGCTTTTGATGACAATGGTAATCGAATTCTTAGTGCTAGTTATCGTTGGGATAAAATATTAAACAATTGGGTGCAATCTTCGAAATCCGAATATGCTTATGATGACAATGGTAATCAAATTCTTAATGCAGGTTATGACTGGGATAATACCTTAAAAGATTGGGTGGGTGATTTGAAATACGAATATGCTTATGATGTCAAAGGTAATCGAATTCTTAATGTCCGTTATAGTTGGGATAAAATATTAAAAGATTGGGTGGGATATAATAAATTAGAATATGCTTATGATGACAATGGTAACCAAATTCTTGATGCTAGTTATTCTTGGGATGATACTTTAAATAATTGGGTTTCTTATTCGAAATCCGAATTTGCTTATGATGTCAATGGTAATCAAATTCTTGATGTATCTTATTACTGGGATAAGACCTTAAATGTTTGGGTAGGTGGGGAGAAATTCGAAACTACTTTTGATGACAATGGTAATCAAATTCTTTTTGCCCGTTATAGATGGAATAAAAATTTAAAAGATTGGTTGGGTTATGATAAATTCGAAACTACTTATGATGTCAATGGTAATCAAATTCTTTATGCCTATTATGACTGGGATAATACCTTAAACAATTGGGTGCAATCTTCGAAATCCGAATATGCTTATGATGATAATGGTAATCGAATTCTTAATGCCAATTATAGATGGTATAATACTTTAAAAGATTGGAAGGGTGATAGGAAATACGAATTTGCTTTTGATGATAATGGTAATCGAATTCTTGTTGCCAGGTATTACTGGGATAATACTTTAAATATTTGGATGGGTGATTATAAATACGAAATATATTTTGATTATAGTTATGATACTTTAAGCGTTATTAACCCACTTAATTATAGTAAGTATAAATTCATACATCAAATTAATTACAAGTGGAATAAAACTAATAATGATTGGGTAATAAGCGACACCACAAAATATTACTACTCAGATTTTAATCCTACTTCCATAGAAAAAGAAGTAGCTACAATCCATAATTTCCTTATCTACCCCAACCCATCATCTGATAAGATTTCGGTAGATTTGGGTGAAGTTATTGGTGGTGTTGGAGTGGCAGATATGAGTATTTATGATATTCTGGGCAATGAAATAATGACTATCCCAAATTACACCAACAAGACAGAAATAGATGTGAATAATATCCCCATCGGCTCCTATACAATCCAAATCCAAAC
>JBDNHS010000276.1:0-3201 GCA_041688685.1 Kapaibacterium sp. (SeqCode) | reverse complement strand
CGTATAAGGTCTTGTTTCGCCATTTATTTTAGTTTAACTTTTAAATATTTGTTATTGAATTAATATTTAATTCAATTTAATTTTTTATTTTCTCAATGTTAATATCATTGGTGCACCTTTTTGCACTATTACTGTATGCTCAAAGTGTGCAGCAGGTTTTTTATCAACTGTAATAATTGTCCAACCGTCACTTAAAGAAGTTACTTCTTTTCTACCTAAATGAACCATTGGCTCAATTGCAAGTGCCATTCCTTCTTCTAATTTGATATTAGGAAAATTATTCCTGTGCATTAATGAAGGTACAAAATTTGGTATTGCAGGATCTTCGTGTAATTTTTTTCCAATTCCGAGACCAACTAATTCTCTTGTTAGAGATAAACCATTATTTTCACAATGTGTTTGAATAGCTCTCGAAATATCATAAACTTTATTACCATCTCTTGCTTGTGTTAATCCTAAGTAAAGAGATTCTTCTGTAATTTTAAGAAGCATTTGTTTATCTTCACTAATATTACCAACACCTAAACTTAGCGCACTATCACCATAATAACCATTTAAGAGAACACCACAATCAATAGAAACGATTTGACCTTCAATTAATTTTCTTTTTGAAGGAATTCCGTGAACTACTTCTTCCTCAATTGAGATGCAAAGTGAACCTGGAAAATCAGGATATCTTGAATCACCTTTAAAACCTTTGAATGCAGGAATACCATCTTGAGACCTTATAAAGTCTTCAGCAATTCTATCTAATTCAATAGTTTCAACACCAGGTTTTACATAAGTTGAGACTAAACTAAGAGTTTCTGCGACTAATCTACAAGACTTTTCCATTAAATTAATTTCTTCAACTGATTTAATTAATTTTTTTGTATTTAAATATCTGTGATTAGGTCTCATTTATAATGTAAATCTTTTCTAAATTTTAAGGAATATTTGGTAACAATATTATAAGAATAATGTTATTAATAACCTGTATTACCGTATCTACCTTTAATTTTTCCAGACTTCATAAATCCATCATAATGTCTCATCATTAATCGTGATTCAATTTGTTGCAATGTATCTAAACCAACACCAATTATTATTAATAAACTTGTGCCACCAAAGAAACCTGCAAATGTTGATGTAATACCAAATATTTTAGATACAAATGTTGGTAATATAGCAACAACTGCTAAAAATATTGAACCAGGTAAAGTAATTTTTGTTAATATGTTCTCTATATAATCAGATGTTTGTTTTCCAGGTCTAATTCCTGGTATGAATCCACCATTCTTTTTCATATTATCAGCAATATCTTTAGGGTTAAAAACAATAGCTGTATAAAAGTAGGTAAATAATACAACCAAAATACCAAAGAACATTGCATAGTAGTAAGAATCATAACTAAAAAATCCAGATAATGTAGATGCCATTTGACTTTCTGGGAAAAAACTCAGTAAAGTATTTGGAATAAACATTAAAGATTGAGCAAATATAATAGGCATTACTCCAGCAGTATTTACTCTAAGTGGTATATACTGTGTTGTTCCACCCATGATTTTATTACCAACTTGTCTTTTCGCATATTGTACGGGAATTCTTCTGGCACCTTGTGTTAACAAAATTACTGCCATTATAATACCATATAATAAAGCAAAAACTATAATTTCAATAATAAATGGTCTTGTACCATCTGAAACCAATTCATATTCTTGTAAAAGAGCAGTAGGTAAATTAGCGATAATACCAATGAATATTATTAAAGATATACCATTACCAATACCCTTATCTGTAATTTGTTCACCTAACCACATTAGAAACATAGTACCAGCAGACAACAAAACCATTGTAGTAATTGTAAATAAAAATCCTGGTTCTGGCACAACTGGAAAACCATTACCTGTAGTACTTGCTAATTTAATACTTATTCCAACACCTTGAACTGCAGCTAAAAATACAGTGGCAATTCTTGTATATTGATTTAATTTTCTTCTACCATCTTCGCCTTCTCTTTGCATTTTTTGTATCTCTGGAATTACGATACCAGCTAATTGAAAAATGATTGAAGCGGTAATATATGGCATTATTCCAAGAGCAAAAATAGCAGCATTAGAAAATGCCCCACCAACAAACATATCAAATAATCCAAATAAAGTATTGGAGTCACTATTAGCTACTGATGCTTGTAATACTTCAACATCAATACCAGGTAAAGTGATAAATGACCCTACTCTTACGACCAAAAGAACTAAGAGTGTGAATATTATTCTGTTTCTTAGTTCTTCAATTTTAACAATATTGTTTATAGTTTCAACTAATTTACTCATTTACAGTTACCTTTCCTCCAACTGACTCAATCTTTGATTTAGCAGAATCAGAAAATTTGTCCGCTGAGATATTAATAGTTGATTTAATTTCACCATTACCTAATATTTTTACAGGAATACGATTATTGTTGATTAAACCACAACTTAACATCGCTTCTGTATTTATTTCATTACCAATAGTATTTTTATCAATACATATTTGTATTTCATTCAAATTAACAATTTGAAATTCTTTTCTAAATCTATTTGTAAATCCGAATTTAGGCAAACGTCTATGAATAGGCATTTGTCCACCCTCGAAACCAACATTAATGGTTGCACCAGATCTTGATTTTTGACCTTTGTGTCCTCTTGTCGAAGTTCCACCATGACCAGAACCAGGACCTCTACCGATACGTTTTACTTTTTTACGAGCACCTTTTGTATAAGTTAATGTGCCTAAGTGTCTATAATTTTCCATCATTTTCTAATTTTGTTGTTTACGAACTCGCAAATTAAGAATTATTTTTCATAATACAATATATTTTATCAAAATTTCTAATCTTATTAATTATTAGTATTTTGTATAATATTCTATATTTAATGTAGTAACTCTATCATTGATTAATTTATTTTTAAAATATTTATTAATTATATATTTATAAAAAAATATAAGTATATAATTCTATATTAATCATTAATCATTTCTGTTACTACTAAGTGTTTTACTTTATTAACCATACCCCAAGTTTGAGGATTATCTGGCAATACATTAAAATAATTGGGTCTTCCTAAACCCAATGCTTTTATTGTAAGCTTTTGGTCGAATTTTCTTTCAATAACACTCTTTATTTGTGTAACTTTAACCTGTGCCATATTTTAATTATTTGTTTTTATTATAAAATATATT
>JBDNHS010000275.1:0-13198 GCA_041688685.1 Kapaibacterium sp. (SeqCode) | reverse complement strand
TAATATTTCTGGATAATAATCATCATCTTCCAAATATATTACGTCATAGTTTTTGTTTTGATCAATCATATTTATTATATAAAATTTATTGATAAAATTTTTGTTTAAGTAAAACAAAAAAAATCTTTATTTATTATTTACAATATACAAAAGATTTAATAAATTAATCTATTAATCTTAGTAATATTTTATAATTCATTTTTATTGTACCAAATTCTGTCGTATTAGATTATATTTTTTGCTTGTCGTATAAGACAACTGATAAAAATAATAATTCCAATATATTACCTTCAATAACTAAAATATCAGATGTGATTTGATTTAAACAAATTTATTTTTCTATTTTTATTATTTTTAATACTTTTGTTACTTTTATTATAAATGTCTAAAATTCCAATAGCAATAGCAGACTGCAATAGCTTTTATGCATCTTGTGAGCGGTCAATGAACCCTAATCTAAAAAACAAAGCAATAGTTGTTTTGTCCAATAATGACGGGGTAATTATTGCTTTAAATAAAGAAGCTAAGGATTTGGGGATTAAGAATTTTTCGCCGTATTTCCAAGTTGAAAATATAATTAAATATAACGATGTAAAAGTATTTTCTGCAAACTTTTCACTTTATGATGAAATTTCAAAAAAAGTAATGAATATTTTTAAAGAATATTCACCTAATGTGGAAGTTTATTCTGTAGATGAAGCATTTATTAAGCTTGATGGATTTGAAAGGTTGGGTATTACTAATTATTGCCATAAATTAAGAAAAGATGTATTGAATAGAACGAGTATCCCAATTTCTATTGGCATTGCAAATACAAAAACATTATCTAAATTGGCGAATAGACTCGTAAAAAAAGATGAGAGTTATGAAGGTGTTTTGAATTTAATGGATTTTGATAATATTGACCATTTTTTGAAAATAACTGAAATTGGAGACATTTGGGGCATTGGCCGTAGATACCAAAAAATGCTAAATTCTTATGGAATCAAAACCGCACTTGACTTAATCAATATGAATGATAAGTGGGTTAGAAGTAAAATGACTGTTGTTGGATTGAGAACAGTTCAAGAATTACGAGGCTTCCCGACTATACCGATGAACTATTCAAGAGCAAACAAAAAGATGATAATGTATTCACGTTCATTTGGTCATAAATTAGAGAACATTAAAGACTTAGAAGAAACACTTGCTTATTTTACCTGTCGTGCAGCAGAAAGAATGAGAAATCAATCATCAGCGGCTAATTATTTAACTATCTATTTAAGAACGAGTTCTTTTGATAAAAATATAAAAAGAGTAGCAAGTGACTATACAATAAAATTGCCTACCCCTACTGAAATAACTTCTGAATTAATTTATTATGCTAGAGAAGCATTATACAAGATTTTCAAAGAAAATACACCTTATTCTAAAGCAGGTATCTTGTTAAGTGGTTTGATGCCAATATATGAAACACAACAAAATATGTTTGATGTTTTGGACAGAACAAAACATGCAAAAGTTGTCAAAGCAATGGATATAATTAATAAGAAATTTGGTACTGATACAATTAAAAGTGCCACATTAGGGGTTAATAGACCCTGGGCTCAAAAGCAAAATAGATTGTCTGATAATAGTTTGCATAATAAAGAAAAAAATATTTATAGTGAAAGTACTATTAGTTTTTTAACTTAACCTTGAGTTGATTGTTTAATTGATTTTAAAAAATTATTTAATTTAACAACTAATAATTAAAAATCCATGTTTGCCATATTTTTCAGTTAATTTTTGAATTTTATCAGAAACATTGTCTTTTTTATCAAATAGTCCGAAAATAGTCGAACCACTGCCAGACATTAAAGCTAAAATTGCATTTTGATTATACAATTCATCTTTTATTTGTTTAATAATTGGATATTGTTCAATAGCATTTTGTTCAAAATCATTAACTATAAATTCTTTTAGTAATGAATGATTTTGTTCAGATCTGACTAATATTTCATAAAAGTTAATTTCGTTGTATAAATTTTGTTTTTGATTTATTTGGTCAAAAGTTTCTCTGTTGAATTTTTTATATGCTTCTGTAGTGTTGATATGTAAATTTGGATAAATAAGTACGATGTTAAATGGAAAATCATGTTCAAAATAAAGTAACTTTTCGCCTCTACTTTTTGCAATGGCAAATCCTTCTTGTAAAAAATACGATATATCTGAGCCTAATGATTGTGCAATCACACTTAGCTCTGCTTTTGATAAAATTATTTTAAATAATTTAACAAAACCAAGAATAAAATAAGCAGCATTTGAAGAACCGCCACCGAGACCTGCTCCAATTGGTATATTCTTTTTGAGTGTAACATCAACTCCAATTAATGAATCACTGTCTTTGTCTCTTATTTTATTTTTATCTCTAAGTATTTTTTTAATTTTATTAAAAGCTTTTACAATTAAATTATTATCAATTTCATCAGATTGATTAAGAAATTCGTTACCTATTATTTTCAAATTAATATTATTTGAATTATTTTTTTCAATAATTATTTCATCAAATAAATTAATTCTTGCAAATATTGTATTAATATTATGGAAATGATCCGGTCTTTTGTTTAAAACTTGTAATCCAAGATTAATTTTAGCGTAAGATTTTAATTCTATTATGTCCATTTTGTAAAAAAATAAAAAGTATAAATATAAATGTGTTATATTTGTTGACGTAAAAAGTGTTAGATTGATATATTATTTTAAGTTTAATTTTTATATTTATGACAGATAATGAACCAATTGGTATAAAAAATAATATTTCTTATTCACAGGAAATATTAAGGAAGACAATCCATTTATTCTCTTTAAGTTTACCAATTTCTTATATTTTTTTAACAAAAGAAATAATATTAGGTTTTATAATTCCATTATTATTCTTTGCAGTATTAATTGATATTTTATCAAAAGTTAATCCAAAATTTAAAGAATATTATTATAGATTTTTTGGTTCAATGCTCAGACCGCACGAAAAATCAGAGAAATTTTTATTAAATGGTGCTTCTTGGGTATTGATTTCTGCTTTTTTAGTATTCTTAATTTTTCCAAAAATAATTGCAATCATAAGTTTTACTATTTTGATAATATCAGACCTCTCAGCGGCTTTGATTGGTCGTAGATTTGGTAAACACAAATTATTTGATAAATCTTGGGAAGGTACCTCTGCATTTATTGTTACTGGTGTCCTTGTTGTCATAATTTATTATTTTGTTTTATCAGCACCAATATCTTTTTTAATTTTTGGATGTTTGGGAGCTGTCTTTGCTGCATTTATTGAAGCAGCATCAGTTACACTCAAAATGGATGATAATTTGTCTATTCCGCTTTCAGTAGGATTAGTTATGTGGGTTGGTGGAATTTTTTCTATGTATTATAATCTTCCCTATTTAAACTTATTAAATTAATTATCAAAATATAAACTAATTCCAATTGACAACCCATTATACCTCAAAGTATTGTTAGAATTTAAAGGGAAATGTCCATTGATATTTCTCAAATAATAAACAAAATATGAATAAGTACTTCTAAAAATAAATAAAAAGTATGGATAACTTAAGCCTAAATTTTTAATCAACTCATTCTCGTAGTAGGTTGGAATATTGAGAATTAAGTAGTCTAAACCAGCAGGTAAAAGCATATTTATTACATTTGTATTGTCATTAATTAATTTATCTTGATATGCCACTTTTAATTTCACATTTTTATTTAAAGTGAAATAAATACCCGACTCAAAAGATTGACCTAAAGTCAACTTTTCATCAAAGCGTTTAATTGTTTTTTGTTCATTATCAAACAGACTATTTTGTTCAATATCTATTCTATTAAAATCAAATGATGATGAATGAGATAATAAAATGTTCTCAAATAAATTAGAATTAATTTCTAAGCCATTGCCATTATTTATGCCAAACGAAAGGCACCAACTCTCTTGAGTAAATTCATTTTTTTTCTTGTCTGCAATATTTATATGCGAAGAATTTATATTTAAATTTATAAATTCATTATTAAACTCAAAGAAATCATTTACTTTATTTATTTTTGATTCTCTATAAAAACCATATTTAATGTTAATATTATTAGTTCTATCCAATTTTTCGTTAATGATTTCTGGAATATTTATTGAGTTATATCCATAATTTAATTCTAAATTTACTTTATTTAAGTTATTTTTTGATTGAGATGAATTTAAGCTTTGATAATTTTGAATATTAATAATTTCTGGTTGTAAAGAATAACAGTTTATTGAATTTATGATTATAAATAAACTAATTATAATCAATAGATTTGCATACGAGAAGTTATATTTTGTAGATTTTTGAATATTTATATTTTTAGATTTGTATAAATTTGATTTTTAATAGATTGATTTGATAATTAAATATTTTAAAATAAAATATTTTATTCTTTAAAAATAATTCCATTAGATAAATTATAAAATGAAGAAGATGGAGTATTAACCTTATAAAGAGCTTTAATTAAATAAATGTAATTTTCACTATTTTCAACATTAATTAGGTCAAATTCATTAGTATTTTTAGTTAATATTTCTGAAACTTGTGTAATATTTAGATAATAATCCTTATTTATTATTTTATTTAAATCTATTTCATTATTATATTGATATTCTTCTTTTGATATTTTGTAAATAATATATCCTTTCAACTCATTATATTCCATATCAATAGGAGTATTCCATTTTAAATAATATTGTTTCAGTTTAATAGTTTTTTGACAATTTTTGGGCGGTAAGACAACAAACATTTGCAAAGAAGGATCCCCCATTAATGAAATATGTACTCCATTGGTGCCATCAGTTGTTTGATGTTTATATAAATCATAATTACTTTGGGTAATTTTGGTACAATACCCCCAATCTTTTCCAATACCTAAAAATTGTAGATTCCAAAATGGTCTAGAACCCCAATAGCAAATTAAATTTGAAGGCATTGAAGCAATGGTTGCCCTCATTAAATTATTTTCTGAATCCCAATCACCATTATAAGAACCAAATACAGTCTGGAATATAGTTCTTACGTCTTTGGTTGCATATTCTTCTGAATAAGCGACATCGTGACAGGCTGTATAATATCCGGCACCACATCCGTAAGCAAAGTAGAAATCTTTTTCTCTTATTATTTCTCGCATTCTACTTTCAAACAAAAAAGTATCGTTAAGACTTATATTTTTATAATTATTAATCAAATATCTATCTATAAGTGGAGTAAAACTATTAAATCCTGATGCTGCAAATTTACTTTTCCATCCATTTCCAAAATTATCATTTATAATGCATTTATTATAATTTTTATTTTCATTAATTAGTTGTTCTAAATAATTTCCATTTCTAAAATTAATATTTTTATTTAAATATCTTTTATATAAATCTAATTCAGTTTCTTTAAAGTAGGGTAAATTATAAAAATCTACTCTCCCAATTCCTACATCAATATTACTTTGTATTTGATTTTGATCATATTTACCGTCATTAATAAGATTGTGTTGCCTATTTGCGGCTGCATTAATTGTATTTCTAGTTTGGTCTGAATAAGTACCATTAAAATCTACATATAATGCATCAGAAGGCCAGCCACCTTTATGGTCAGCATGTCCATCAATAGCAAAATCTCCGGAATAAATTACTGGTAATCTTCCTAATAGAAGTACATTATCAATTTTTTCTTTCAAATATGCTTGTCTAATTATTTCTTTAATTATTGTAGAAGATTTGGAATTTGGAGATAAATTTCGTGGAGCAGTTCTTAAAACAACATTCCATCCATCTAATAATAATATTTTAACATAAGTATTAAATTCATTGATAATACTATCAATAATAGTATTATCAACAATTATTAATATTTTACCTTTATTATTTAAATTATTTAATAAATCTGTGTTGACTTCAGATTGGAAAGTTGTTGCAATGTATCCATTTACAACATAATTTGCTGTATCACCATAATTTCCAATTTTTTGAACTTGGTATTCATAAATTTGATTTTTTTGAGCATCTGTATCAAAATAATTATTTTTATTAACAATATTTTTTGCAATTAACTTAAACTCATTTTCAGTTGTAAGTTTTCTATAAACACTATAATTAATTGCATTTTCATCTGCATACCAAAGCAACTTGATTCCACTTTTATCAAGTGTATCTTGATAAAAAGCATTTATCCTAACTGTATGGTCTCTTACTAATTGAGAGTAAGCACTCTGTGAATATAATAGTATAAAACATAGAATAAAAAATAATATAAATATATTTAATAATTTCTTAATTTTTGATAAATTGTTTAATATTAAATAATTTTCCATTACTTTCATAAATTCCTAAATAATAATTTCCACTTTGTAAATTTGACAAATCAAATTCAAAATAATTGTAATCATTGTCATTATTAATTATAATATTTGGCAGAGATAATAGATTTTGAATTACTTTTTTTCCAGTTATTTCGAATACTACTATTTTTGATAAATTAATATTATTTGTAATTTTTAGATTTAATTTTTCTAAAATTGGATTTGGAAAAACCATTATATTTAATAATTCTATTTTATCCAATTCATAAGATGCTAATGGATCTTTAATTGTTGAGAAGCTCCAAACTTCACTCCAATTAGAATACACTGAATTATTTTTACCTTGTACTTTCCAAAAATACTTAGTTTCATATCCTAACTTTATGTTTAATTTTTCAAAATCTTCGAAATTAGAAGCAATATTATTATCAATTAATGTTTCGTCAGTTTTTATGAACAAAGAATCTTTAGACACTATAATTCTATATTCAGAATATAATTCATTATTTACCCAATTAAATATTGGTTGTAAAACAATGTTTTCTGAATAATTAGTTGGAATTATTAAATTTGGTCTTGGTAAAATTAAGCTTTCATCAATTATATCAAATTCTCGAATATTACTCCAAATTGATTCAGATTCAACTCCTATAGCTAAAACTTTCCAATAATATTGAGACTCCAAATTTAAATTTTTTATTTCTAAATTGTTATATGAAAGTATAGTATCAAGAAGTAAATTATCAAAATTATTATTATTATTTAGCTGAAAATGATATTGTTTAGCGTTACTTATAACAGACCATTGGAATTTAATTTTTTTATTTAAACCAATCTTTTCTTTATCAAATGGTAACTGTAACGATGGAATATTTACAAATTGTGCATCTCTAATTGTGAAATTAAAAACCTCACTCCAATCAGATTCAACAATTGAGTCTATGGCTTTTACTTTCCAATAATATTTAGTTGAAAATTCAAATTTAGTTAAGTATATTGATATTTCAATTGTTGGGTTTGAAATTGTGGTATCTTTAATAATTTCTCTAAAATCTTCTTTTGTACTAAATAAAACTTGATAATTATCAGCACCATTAACTTTTGAGAACTTAATAAATTGATTATTATCTATTTGTGTAATATTATTTACCGGAGCAATTAAATTCGGTGAACTTAATTTAGTATAAAACTCAAAAGGTATTGTCCAATTACTTTCATTATTCAAAGTTAAAACTTTAATTCTATAATAATATCTTTTGTTTAAAAATAATCCATCGACTACCCTCCTATTTTCTAATATTTTTGAATATATAAATTCTGGGCTATCAAAATTTTTGTCAGTAGAAATTTGAAGTTGATAATTTAGAAAATTAGGAAAATTTTCCCATACAAATTCAAAAGATTTACCTAAGTTTTTAGAATTATTTTCAGGTGATCTAAGAATAGGAGAAACTAATTGTGTAATGAATGAATAAGTTTGAGAATAAGTTCCAATAACTGTATCTTGCAAACCTCTTACTCTCCAGAAATATTTTGTGTTATTATTTAAATTTGAATAATTATAAAGATTGTATTCTAAATTAGATTTATTAAATATAATAGAACTTTGAGGGAAAGTACCCGAAGTAGCGATTTGCAATTGATAGTTTGATGCACCATCTACCTCTCTCCACGACATCATACCTTTCACATTTTGAGCTGGAATATTATTCATCGGGTTTATTAACAAAACTTGTGCAATTTCAGTAATAAATTCTGAATTAGCACTCCAATCAGTTGCTTCATTATTTGAATTAAATGCATTTATTCTTACAAAGTATTTAGTATAATTTTCAAATTTATCTGTTTGTAAAGAGTTAACTCTACCCAACATTGTATCAAGTACTAAAATATCAAATGCCTCAGATTTCGAAATTTGTAATCTGTAATTTTTAGCGAAAGAAACAATACTCCAAGTAATTGGAGATTTAATTGGGAAGCCTTTCATAAGGCTCACTGGATTAGTAATTTTAGGAGAAACAAATGGAACAATATATCCTAATACTATTTCACTAGTGCCAGATATTCTTGCTTCAAGTTTTTTTGTTGTAAAATTATATGTAGTTTCAAGTTGAGTAAAACTTCCTGTATTTTCTTTACTTCTGTAGTAAATATTAACTGAGTCTGCTGCTTTAAAATTAGGAATATTTTGAGTATTAATTGAAAGTTTAGCTCTAAATAAAGATATAGAATCAGATTTATTAAATACAAACCTAACAGGTAATAATTCTGGCACAAAAGTCGAAGAATATGTTGGATTTTGTGGAGAGTATTTATGTTTATTTACAGTAATACTACCATTACCAGTCAAGGTATCGATATTTAGTTCGGTATCTGTATTAAATTTTGTATTAATAAAGTTATAATTGGCTTTTTTATCAACAAATAATTGAACAGCATCCATATTATTTACAAATTTATAAGCTCTATATGACATATCTGAACTTAGTTCCATGTCAAAAACTATTTTTTTGTTTTTAGTTACTTCTGTAATTCTTTTTCCCCAACAAATTAGTATATTGCCATTTTCTAATTCTTGTACGCCTCCCATTTGACTAACATAAATATTAGGTGACATTTTAAACTCCCAAACTTTTTTAGCAGTTTTAGCAGTTTCATTTACTTCATATTCTACAACTCTTGAGTATTGATTGGATTTAGAATTTCCATTATCAAAAACCATTAAATTACCGTTTCTTAATCTTATAGGTTCGTGCTGATGAGAAAAACCAACAAAACCATTTGCGTCAGTATCATCAATAAATTTAAATTGATTGTTTTTAGAAGCCTGACCGCCTAATCTCCACATTATTTTTCCATTCGTCCTATTAATTTTAATAATTTCATCTGAAAATCTTATTGATACTATTATATTGCCATCATTATCATATAAAACTGAATTAAAATGCCAAGGACTTATGTAATTACTGGTTATAATCACTCCCGAAACTGCATCAGTTATTTTTAAATAATCAAAAGAATTCCACTGCCAAATTAATTTTTTTGAAGAACTTAATTCTTGAATTACAAAACCTTTCACAATTGTATTATTTTTACCACCGGGAAAATCTTTGCTCAAATTAAGTACTTTTTCATCAACACCAAATAATAAAATATTCCCATTATCTTTTATAGTTATGTCGTGAAAATCTGTCAAATATCCATTTGCACATTTTATACTATCTATGATATTAAAATTTTGATCTAATACTATAAATTTTTCTTTAAAATGATCATAATAAGTAAAATTTCCGTTACTATGTTTTTTAAAACAAGAACCTGGTTTTAAATTTTGCCATTTTGTTTTTAAGGTAAGAGGAGCAATTCCATAATTATCGTAAATACCAGCAAAAATCACAAAACTACCCAAAAACATATAACCTGGAGAAGGATTATCATTTACGTAAACATTAGCATCAGGATAAAATAAAGTTTGAGCATTGATTTTATAATTTGAAACATTAACTATTTGTAATAAAAATAAAATTAGACACAAATATTTGTATTTAATTAATTTAATTTTATTTGAATTTTGAATTTTCATTTTATATATAATTTTATGATAATTTATGACTTTTACTACAATAATAACATTATTAAAAAGAGATAGTTACAATACATTAACAATTTTTAGCTTTATTTTAAAAAAAATTAATTTTTAGTAAATTTTAATGAATTTACCATTTTTTCATTCATAAATAAAGTTAAAAAATAATTACCTTTAGAATATTTATTAAAATCTATTAATATATTATTTAAATTATTTGAGGAGTAATTATTTACTATTTGGGAATATATTTCTATACCATTCAAATCAAATATTCTTATAACAAGTTCATCAATCGAAGATTTTATACTATTGATTTGATTAAAGTTGTAGTTAATATTTATTTCATTAATAACCGGATTTGGATTAATTGACACATTTATCATAGTTCCATCAATATTTTCAGAAATACTTGACAAGTTGTCAATTGCAAAGTATTGTGTACTTTCTCCCAATATATTATTGTTAAAACTTATAATTTTTACTTTGTAATTATTACTCTTATCATAATTTGTATCCAAAGTCCATAAATAATTATTAGTGTAACTAAATAACGAATCTTTTATGGTTTTGTAAAACATATCATTTTTATATAATTCAATTTTGACTGTATCCATAAAATTATCATCCCATCGGATTACATAACTTTTATTTTGATTAGATATGATTTCACCGCCATTTGGGAAAACAGTATTAATGAATTTAGGTTTTAAATAAAAACTTATAATCTCAGATTCATCACCAACAACATTTTTATATTTTGAAATTACACTCCATTTTACTTCAGTATCGGAATCTTTATACAAAGAATCATTTGGTAATTTAAAATCATAAAATAAATTTTGCAATATTTTTGTTTCATCAGAAACTTGTTCACCATTTCTAAATACTCCAATTTTTAAAGTACTTGAATCGTAACGAGAATTATTTGTCCATTCTAATCTATTATTTGCTGAAATGTCTAATATTTCATTATCATTTGGATAAACTAAAGTAGTTGTTGGTTTATCAAATAATTGTTCTTCGCCTATTATTAATTCTCCTACACCATTAACGACAAATTGCAGATAATTTTCTTCTTTATTATTCAATGTATTTAGTGCAGTAAAAAGACCTTCGCCAATTTTACTTCTGTAATAAACAGTAGGTTCTTTTAAATCAAGTGTATTAGAATAATATTTCAAATCTAAAGTAACCAATGCACTAAAACTTGTAAAATTAAAAGCATATAATTCAATTCTATGAGATTTGATTAATGGTGTTTCTCCATTAAATTCAGGATAAACTGGTGAACAATCATATTTTTTTATAGTAAAATTGTTGTAAGAAACTGGACTCTTTAAGGAATTATATTTTAATTTAAGTCCTGTTTTGTTTGTTGAATTGTTAAAGTTATATTCATTTGTTTCTAATAGTTCTTCTAAAAAAACATTTGCAATTACAGGACAAGGTGGATAATCTACTTTCTGAACTCTATAATGACTTGTATTTGGAGGAAAATTTAATTCAAAGGTTTTATTTCCAGCCGCATCTAATTCAGTAATACCTACTTGATTATTTTGTGTTGCTGTACCCCACCCAATTAAACAACCACCATCGAAATTACTTTCATCTTGATAAATTTGTAAACTACCCTGCTGCCCAGCATAAACATCAGGTGAATTTCTATATTCCCAAACGAAAGTAGCTTTTTTATTCACTTCATCTAATTTATATCTCAAAGCTCTAGAAAATTGCGGAGTTCGCAAATTTCCATTATCAAACATTGTAATATCACCATTTTTTAATCTTCTAATATCGTGTTGATATGAAAAATATTCAGGACCATTTTTGGCTTCACCAACAAATTCAAATTGATTTTTTTTGCCTCCTAATCTCCACATAATTTCACCATTTTTTCTGTTGATTTTCATAATTGCAGCAGTATGTCTTGGCGAAATCAACCAATTGCCATCTCTATCTACTTCGAGTGCATTAATATGAGCATAAGAAATAACTGGGTCTTTAAGATTTAGATAAGTTTCTTCAATAGCAATATGATCAATAGATCGCCATTGAAAAATTATATTTTTATTTCTGTCAAATTCTTGAATTACGTTTCCAACAATAAATGCATTAGGATTACCACCTTCAATAATTTTTGTCATATCATAAGGAATTGGGTTTTGTGCAATACAAATTGAATGTCCATTTGGTAACATAATAAATTCGTGTGGACCTGCAATGTAGTTATTTCCCATTTGATAACTTTCTAAAAGATTTAAATCTTTGTCAAAAATTCTAACATTAGCCTTTGTTCCATTTCCTGTAATATTTAGATGTGAGCCAAAAGTTTCTGCTGCAATATAAAGTCCATTTTCCTGTTGTTTGAAATTAAAAGTATTTGGAGTAGTTGCTCTATATTTGACCGGGACTCCATTCTTATCTAAAATAATAAGATAATTCCCATAACCACTATTTGCTGCTACTCTTGGTGCAACTAACATATAACCATCTTTAGGATTATTATTTACTTTAATGTCTAATTTTGGAAAATTTAGAGGCAAACTATCTAATAATATATTGTTATTAGATAAAATATCTGAATTATTTTTGGGATTTAATTGAGTTGGATTAATAACGTTAAAATATTCAGCTTCTAATTCTTCTTTATTGATTTTAATGTAGGGCTCTGATAAATAATTAACTGAAGTATTATTATAAGTTTTACTATCATTAAATAAATTATTGTTTTTAACTGTAGTAAAATTTAATTCTAGACCAATATTTTTGCTGTTATTAACTAAATTACTTTTATTTATGTTTTTTGTGATGTTTTTTGAAATATTTGTAATATTTTTGTTGTCAATATCATAATACAGAACTTTAACATTTTCATTTAAAGAAAAAGAATTTTTAGGTCTTAATATTATTGTTGAATTGTTAGTAGAATAAATAATATCAAATTCATATTTTCCATTTTTATTACCAATAATTTCAAAGTTACTTTTATGTATTAAATCTCTATTTAATGTTTTATCAAAAGATAAAATAATATCAGAATTTAATGGTAAATTATTGGATTTATTTATTGGAAAATTATAAATTATTTCACTTGCAAATAAATCTAAATTAAATAAAACGATTATTTTAATTAGTAACTTTTTAAACATCTAAAGTCCTTAATAAATTTTGTCAAAAATTGTTATACACACTAAGATAATAACACTAAAATAATTAAATAGTTACAATTATGAAAAATTATATTTCTAACATATTTTCAGATTTTTATTATTATTTAAGAACAAT
>JBDNHS010000035.1:0-4273 GCA_041688685.1 Kapaibacterium sp. (SeqCode) | reverse complement strand
AGAAAAAATAGTTTCAAAAGTAAAAACAAACAATACTACTAAATCAATTGTAAATCTTGTAACTAGTTATAACTCTACAGTTATTAATCAAATGCCTGTAGAAAGTTATTTTATAGATGGGTTAGAATTAAAATCTTTATTAGATAAAGTAATAATTAACCATGAAACAAAAACAATAACTCCTTACGACCTTAAATGTACCTGGACAGTAGAAAACTTCTACGAAGAATATTACCTCCGTAGAAGGGCTTATATACAGGCCTATCTATATTACAATGCAATGGTTTCACTAACACTTGACACAGAAGCAGAATATTATGGTTATAGCGTTAATTTTTTAAAATTTATTGTATGCGACAGCAGTAACCATTATAATCCTTTAATTTACACATTAACAAGTGAAGATATGAACGAAGCTTATGAAGGATTTACTAATAAAGGAAAAATCTACCCAGGAGTAAAAGAAATAATCGAAGGAATTAAATGGGCAGGAGACTCAAAAAGATGGGATATTTCCTATAAAAACCATTTGTCTAATGGAGTTATAAATATTAAAAATGATAGATAAAACAATAACCAGCATTTTTATGGTTCCAACTTTAAAAATACCAAAAGATGCTTTAAAATCAAATAATTTTTTAAACGCCTATATAGAAGACAATAGAAAAAAAGAACAATACACTGATTGTATATATTTATTATTTAAACCCCTAGATTTTGATAAATTTAGGGAATTTCTTGATAGTGAATACGAAAGAAGTGATAATGTAATTGATGACTATGATTATGAAAAAGGTTATGTTGTTGTTGTTTATAAATTAAATGAAGACTATAAAGAAGATTTTTCTTTAATAAGAGAAGGAAAATATTCTAAAACTTCTTCAGAGTTTCAATCATTGTTTTCCCCTGTTTTAAAAATTATTAAAAATGGATTACATAGAGATGAAATGTCTCTTCAATATAGAATATTTAAAAAAACCACTGATTTAATTGAGTTTTGGGAAACTACTCTAGAAATAGTTTTTGAAGAAAGCCAAGAAGTTTGGGATGGATTCAATGAAAAAAAAGAAATATTAAACTTAACTAAAATAATAGAAAATGAGTAATGAAGAAATTTATGAAAAACTTGCTTTAGAATTTACAAAAAGTAAGATGGCAAGTGTAACAGATATAATATCTAAATTATATGATATTAAATTTAATGCTACAAAAAACAAGGATACATCAATTGTGTATGATTACTATAGACAATGGTGGATGGATAAACATATAGAAATAATTAAAAAAACAGAAAAATGTTAGGACTAGAAATGTTAGAAAAACATCCTTTAACTGCAAGTGTAATTAAAGAATGGTTGTTAGAAAAAATGATAGCATCCTTAGAAAGTAAAAGTGTTCCTGATGATTTTAAAGAAATTATGAGAAAAGAAGGAATACAAAATAACAGAGTTGCAGAATTAATTGATGCTAATCCTAGATTTTTGTTTGATGTGTTTGATAAAAATGATATTGTAATAGAAACTTTTTATTCTATAGAAGAATATTTTACATCAAAAATAGAAAATGAAAAATCTAGTAAATTATTTAAAACTAGAAAAGAATGTGATTTGTGGGGAATAAACCTTGCATTTAATTTATTAGAAAAAAAATTTATAGAAACAAATAAAATATGAGAACATTTCAAGAGTTTAATAATAAGTATTTAAAATACTTAGAAGAAGGTCATCACGGATTAACAATACAAATTCCTTCAATAGTTTCTTATTTAGATCAAATATTTGAAGATCTTATTAAAATCAAAGGATTTAAATATGAACAGATTAAAATTAAATATGGAATGGGAAATGTTTATACCAACCTAGAAGAATTAATTCCTCTCATTGGTAGAATTGTTACTAGTGAAATGCAAGATAAAATTAATTTTATACTAAAAGTTGAATATGAAATAGAGACTAGGTTAAAGAGTTTAAATTTAAACAAAAACGGAGAAAAATTATAAATTATAATAAAATGGCTAGACAAAAAGTTGTAAGTAATGGAAATAAATTAGAAGATGCTTTAGAGCTGTTAAATAAACAATATGGTGTAGGCACAGTGTTATCATTAGATAGCAAACCTGGTGGAACCTATGATGTTATTAGTACAGGAAGTATAGGGTTTGATTATATAACATTAGGAATAGGAGGCTTTGCTAAAGGTAAAGTTTATGAGCTTATGGGATGGGAGGGAACAGGTAAATCTACTATATGTGGACATGCTGTTGCTAATTGTCAAGCTAATGGAGGTAAAGCGGGTTATATAGACGGAGAACATGCTGTTGATAGAAATTATTTTATGCAATTAGGTGTTAATACTTCAGAAATGATAATTGCTCAACCCTCTTGTGGAGAAGAAGGATTTAATATTGCTTTACAAATGATAGAAACAGGAGAAATAGATCTTATTATTATAGACAGTGACAGTTCTTTAATACCTAAGTCAGTTCTTGATGGAGAAATAGGAGAACATGCTATTGGTAAAAAAGCAAAATTAAATAGCAGTGCTTATCCAAAATTAAAAAGCTCAGCAGACAAAAACAATGTTTGTATTATTGTAATATCTCAATATAGAGAAAAAATAGGAGTTATGTTTGGTAATCCTACAACTACTCAAGGAGGACATGCTTTAAAGTTTTATACGGATTGTAGAATAGAAGTATCTAAGTCTTTAGCAAAAGACGGTGACACTACTTACGGTAATATTACTAAGATCAAATCTACAAAAAACAAAATGAGTCCTCCTTATAGATTATGTCAATTTGAAATAGTTTATGGAAAAGGAATAGACACTGTTACTGAAATAATGGTGTTATTGAATGAATTTAATTTAGGCAAACAATGGGGTAAGTCTTATACTTACAATGAAACAAAATTTGACTTAAAAGAATTTAAGCAAATAATTAAAGACAATCCTGAGTTTTATGATGAATTAAAAGAAAAAGTTGTTCAAAAAATAAAAAAAAGCGAAATGGATGAAAAAACAGAAGAAATAACTGAAATGAATGAATTATGAAAATAATTGGAATAGGAGGAAAAATAAATTCAGGAAAAGACACAGTAGGAGAAATAATTAGATACTTAATAGAATGTGATGTTAACAAATCTAGTTTAAATAAACCTTCTAAGTTTTTAGAAAACACTAAATATGTTAAAAGCAATTGGAAAATTAAAAAGTTTGCTAAAAAAGTTAAAGAAGTTGCTTCTTTATTAACAGGTATAGATGTTGAAAACTTTGAAAACAGAGGGTTTAAAGATTCTTTATTAGGAAAAGAATGGGGAACTGTAAAAAGTAATGTATTAAACAGTGTTACTCCTTTTAATAATGTAGAATTTAATGAACTAATTTCTGTTAGAGAATTGTTACAAAAAATAGGTACTGATTGTCTTAGAAACAACCTTCACAAGAATGTTTGGGTTAATGCTTTGTTTAACAATGTTTCCAAAGATAGAAACATTATTATAACAGATGTAAGATTTCTTAATGAAATGGAGTCCATTAAAAACAGAAACGGTATAACTATAAGAATTAATAAACATTTTAAAGAAGAAAGTTTAACTGAGAACATTTTTTTAAAAAAAACAGAAGAACATCCTTCAGAAAAAGAGCTAGACAATGAAACATTTGATTATACTATTAACAACAATAAAACAATTAAAAAACTAATTAATAAAGTTAAGAAAATACTTATAATTGAAGGAATAATAAATAGATAAATTATGTAATAATAAAAAGCTTATGTAATTTTGCATAAGCTTTTATAAAAAAAAATAAAAATATAAAAAAATGAGTTTATTTGAAAAAAGAATAAATATTCTACCGTATGAATACCCTAATTTACTTAAATACAAGGATGCTATCAGACACAGCTATTGGATAGAAAGTGAGTTTAATTTTACAACAGACATTAGTGATTACAAAAGTAACATTGATGATGTTGAAAGAGAGTGTATTAAAAGATCTATGCTTGCCATAGCTCAAATAGAAGTTAGTGTTAAGACTTTTTGGGCAGACATGTATAAAAGAATGCCAATTGCAGAAATAGGAGATGTTGGGATGACTTTTGCAGAGTCTGAAGTAAGACACAAAGATGCGTATGCAAAACTTTTAAGAGTACTAGGCTTAGAAAAAGAATTTGAAAATGTTATTTACATTCCTGCTATTAAAAATAGAATTGAATATTTAGAAAAATATTTAAACGGAACAAGAAGTACAGACAATAAATTATATACTAAGT
>JBDNHS010000034.1:0-7678 GCA_041688685.1 Kapaibacterium sp. (SeqCode) | reverse complement strand
TTTGGGATTAACATTAATTTTGAAAAGAATTAAAAGGTTTATGACTAATATTTTTGGTGTTAATATAAGTCAAAGAACAAAAGAGAGTAACAATAGCCAAAACTTCAATAGAGGTTTCAGCCAAGATTTTAATCAAGATCTGAATCAAGATATTAATCAAGATTTTAACCAGAATTCTTATAAGACAAATTCAAATTCCGATGATGAAGTGGTCTATAAAAAAGATGATATAGTAGTTATGAAAGGTCATAAAAACAAGTAAACTTATAACTTCAAGTTAATTATTATCGAACTTCCTAATTTTCGAACATACTTTAAACAAAAAAATCAATTCATTATGACAATTTCCCCTTTAATCGCTGCTATAGACGTTGGTACAAATTCATTCCACATGGTAATTGCCTCAGTTAATGAAAATGGAAACTTGGATATCATCAGCAAAGATAAAGAAGTAGTAAGACTTGGAACATCGTCTGGTGATATGAAGTATTTACAAAATGATGCTATCAAAAGAGGAGTTACTGCTCTAAATCACTTCGTTGAAATTGCGAGAAGTCATAATGCAAGTATTAGGGCTGTTGCCACAAGTGCAGTAAGAGAAGCTCATAACAAAGATGAATTTATAGAAAAAGTAAAAGCTACTACCGGCATCGACTTAGAAGTAGTTTCAGGTGTCGAAGAAGCCAGATTAATAAATATTGGTGTTATACACGCTTTGCCTATTTATAATAAAAAAACTTTAACTATTGATATTGGTGGTGGAAGTACTGAGACTATAATTGGATATTTGGGTGAGAATGAATATATAAATAGTGCGAAAATTGGTGCAATAAGACTATCTAAAAAATATTTTGAATTAGACATAAATAGAGATGCTGTCGAAAGGTGTTCTAACTTCATCAAAGGCGAATGGACTCCTACTTTAGAAAAAATTAAAGAAGTGGGATTTGATAAATTAGTTGGGACTTCTGGCACAATTACGAATTTGGTTGTAATGGCTTATTTACTCAAAGAAAAAGAAATACCTTCGATTCTAAATGGTTTAACAGTCAATTCTAAAGATATTTTAAAAATCATTGATAAAATCAAAAAATCAAAAAATATTAATGAAATATCTAAGATTAATGGAATAGATGAAAGCAGAGCAGATATAATTTTAGCTGGTTCTTTAATCGTTGAATTTGCAATTAATTACCTTGAAATCAAAGAAATTACACTTTCCTCATTTGCACTTAGAGAAGGAATAGTATTTGACACAGTTCATAAACTCAATTCTATCGAAATGTATCATCATTTGAGTGATTTGAGATATAAAACGGTACAAAATGCTTGTTTTAAATATAATGTTGATATGAAACACGCAAGACACGTCAAAAAAATATGTGTTGATTTATTCAATGACTTGTATCCTCTGCATAATTTAGGTTACAAAGAATTAGAACTATTGGAGGCGACTGCTTATTTACACGATGTTGGTTTTCACATTTCTCACGATAGTCATCATAAACATAGTTATTATATAATCAAAAATTGTATGATGCCTGGATTTACTAATAACGAAACTGAAATAATCGCAAATATTGCCAGATACCACAGAAAATCACATCCTAAAAAGAAACATACTAATTTTAGTCAGTTAACTGAAAAAAATAAAAATATTGTTTGGACTCTTGCCTCAATCCTTAGAATAGCCGAAGGAATTGACAGAAGACAAAACCAATGTGTGAGTGGTGTCAGAGCTTTTTTTGATGACCATTCTATTGATATTGAACTAATAAAAGCAAAAAAAGAAATAAATCCTGACATAGAATTATGGGGAGCAGATAGAAGAAAAGGAATGCTCGAAGAGAAATTCGACAAAAGCATAACAATCAAAATTGTTGAAAAATAATCTTTTTTTAAAAAATTACCCATGTTTTATTGATATTCATAGGAATTTAATCTCTAATATAATATAAGTTTACAATAATATAAGTACTTAGAAATATCTATATATTTAGTTTAAAAATACTAAATATAAAATGTGCAATCAAAAAATAAACTAACCTCACAAAACTTAACACAAACTTAACACTTTATTTATTTTATCTTCATACTAAAATCGCAATTTTGTTAATAAATTAATTAACAAAAGAATTTTTAGTTATTGGAGTATCATAAATGTTCTTACTTAAAATAAACAAAGTTACTTTAGCAGCCTTTGTTACTATATTTCTTATCTCTTCGAATTTTTCATCAAACATTATATTTTCGCAAATAAGTTCAAGCGCCGCTTCCATAATAGGTAAAGTCTCTGATGCTGATAAAGGTGATGCATTAATTGGTGCTACTATTTATATAGATGGTACCAAATTAGGTGCCAAAACGAAAGTAGATGGCACTTATATTATCAATAGAGTACCAGCAGGCGTTTATAAATTAACTTTCAATTATATCGGCTACCAAAAAAAGATAGTTGAAAATGTAAAAGTTGGTCCTGGCGAGTCAAAAAAATTAAATGTTATTTTGTCGGCTGATAAGGTAACGTCAGAAGATGTAGTTGTTGAGGCTGTAAGGTCAAATGATAATGAAGCTGCATTATTACTACAAAGAAAAAATTCTGCATCTGTTTCTGATGCAATAAGTCAAGAAGAGATTGCAAGATTGCCCGATTCTGACGCTGGTCAATCATTAAAAAGAGTATCAGGTATCACCTTAGTTGATAATAAATTCGTTTATGTTAGAGGCGTTAGTGAAAGATATAGCAATACTACACTAAACGGTGCTTCACTTACTTCGACTGAGCCAGACAAGAAAGCATTTTCTTTTGATATGTTCCCATCTGAATTCCTTCAAAATATAACTGTAACCAAAACATTTACACCAGATTTACCAGGTAACTTCGCTGGTGGTTTGGTGCAATTAAACACAGTTGACTTTCCAGAAGGTTTTTCTGTAAAGACATCTGTTTCAAATTCTGTCAATACAAATGTAAATTTTATTGATAATGCTGTAGTTGGTTCGCCACGTAGTTCAACTGATTGGTTGGGTCAAGATGATGGTATGAGATCAGCACCAGGGAATATACCTGTGGATAGAAAGGCATTCAACGCGTTAGGAAGAGATGCAAATGACCCAAATAATACTACTGGTGCTGCAAAAGAACTTGAAAGTGTATCAAAAGGATTTAATTCTAATAATTGGAAAAATGAAAAAAGCACTTTAGGATTTTTGGGTAATAATGGATTTGGCTTATCATACACTGATTTATTAGATGTTTTCGGTAATCAATTTGGTATTATCGGTTCTGTAAATTATGGTGTAAGTAATAGCAGAAACAATTTAAATAGAAATACTTATAATTCTAATTTAGATACTGTAACATTCTTTAATGGTTTTACCTCAACTAATAGTGTTAGTTTGGGTGGAATGTTGAATATGGCTTATAGATTGGATAATAATAACACAATAAGCTTTAAAAATGTATATAATAAAAGTGCAGATGATGAATATCTTTCTTTGTCTGGTCAAGATGTTTTTTATCAATATCAAGATATCAAAAGTTATAGTTTTCATTATGTAGAAAAAGAAATTTATTCTGGTCAATTAGGTGGTGATCATTTAATTTCATTAGATGAAACAATCAAATCTACTTTAGATTGGAAAGTTGGTTATTCATTTTCAAATAGAGATGAGCCAGATTTTAGAAGACTAAAATTTGCTCGTTCTATATTTGGTAGCCCCGATGATCCTTACTATCCAGATATCCAACAAACTCAACAGGGTGATGGAGCAAGAGCTGGTAGATTTTATTCAACTTTGAATGACGAAGCATATAACGCTAATTTTAACTATACTATTCCCATTGATAATTCTTTAAAAATTAAAGTAGGTGCTTGGGTTGAGAAAAGAACTCGTTCATTTAATGCAAGATCATATACAATTGTTACTAATCAAAATGGCTTAAATCCTGAAATTGATGCAATCTCTCAAGATTGGCAAAATCCTGATAGAATATTTCAAAAGGAAAACTTCAAAATAGATGGTGGTTTCCAAATGAGTGAAGATTCTAAAAAATCTGACTCTTATTCTGCAACTGAAGACCTGTACGCAAGTTATGCAATGGCTGATTATAACTTTGACTTTTTTGGTGAAAGTTTAAGATTTATTGGTGGTGCAAGAATTGAAAATAATACACAAAGCTTAAATTCTTTTACTACTAACGATGATCCTCTTTTTGTAAATAGACCAATCACAGATATATTGCCTTCTTTAAATTTAGTTTGGAAAACAAATGACAAAACTAACTTTAGAGCTTCTGCAACGCAAACACTTACAAGACCATCTTTGAGAGAATTTGCTCCTTTTGCTTTCTTTGATTTTTTGCAACAAGCATTAGTACAAGGTAATCCTTCAATCCAAAGAGCTTTAATTCAAAATTATGATTTGAGATATGAATATTTCCCAAATATTGGTGAAGTAATTTCTGCAAGTATTTTCTATAAAAACTTTAAAAATGCAATCGAAGAAACAATTTTCCCTGCACAAAGTGAATTAACAAGAAGTTTTGCTAATGCTCAAGGAAATGCAATTAATTATGGAATTGAATTTGAATTTAGAAAATCATTATCCTTTATTGATGAATTTTTTAACGAATTTGCAGTGGGTACTAATGTAGCATTGATTAATTCAGTTGTTGAAGTACCACAAGGCGATAAAATCGATAAAAGACAAATGTGGGGTCAATCACCTTATACTGTAAATGTTGGTTTGTATTATACAAGCAAAGACTTAGGAACTTCTGTAAATGTAGCTTACAATACTTATGGTAAAAGAATTATACAAGTTGCACAACAAGGTGTATTTAATACTTCAGACCCACACGTTTATGAACTTCCAAGAGATTTAGTGGATTTCTCTGTTATACAACCAATTTATGATATAATCGAAGTAAAATTTTCTGCAAGAGATATACTAAACCAAAGTTTGGTATGGCAACAAGCTGGTAGAGTAATGGCAACTAATGTAAGAGGTGCTAATTATTCACTTGGTATAAGTTATAAAATGAGATAAAAATAATTTAATAATTGTTAAACTAATATTCAGGTAAAAATGATGAAATATATATATTTATTAATTGTCTTTTTGACTTTAGGATTTGTAAGCTTAGATGCACAAATACCTAAAACGTTAAAATTGCTTGCCCCTAACGGTGGTGAGAAATTTAGACCAGGTACATCTATAGATTTAAGATGGGAAACTTTCGCTGGTACTGACTCTACTACATTTAAAAGTAGATTTACTTTTCAATTTGCAACAAGTCTATCTGGACCTTGGACAAGTTTGTCAGGTGCAACTAACAGATTAGATAGTTTAAATCCTACGACTCCCTCAGGTGTTTTTGCAGGTGGATTTAGAGTTCCAGCAGTGAAAACGATTAATGGATTTGTACGTATGGTTTTACAAAATACTGATGGTACACTTAACTTATCAGTAACAGACGCGTGTGATTTAGCTTTTGAAATTGAGCAACCAACTCCTACTAGTGTTGACTCAGTACTAAGCACTCCAATTACTGGAAGAGTCCAGTTGTCAAATAAAAAAGTATATGGTTTAAATGGCTACGTTTTTGTTGATAATGGTGGAGTATTAGTTATACCTCCTGCAACAATTATCGTAGGTGATACAGTTGGTGAAAATTCTGCAATCTGTGTAAACAGAGGTGGTAGAATTTTTGCAAGAGGAACAGCAACTCATCCGATTATTATGACTTCATCTGCACCTGTTGGTCAAAGACGTGGTGGTGATTGGGGTGGATTATTGATTTGTGGTAATGCCTCAACTAATCATCCAGGTGGTGAAGCGGCTTTAGAAGGTGGTATCGCCGATGATGCTGCTACAAGAACGAGAGGTTGGTTTGGTGGAAAATTAGCTCCAAATGATGACGATAGTAGTGGAGTAGTTAAATATGTAAGAATTGAATTTGCTGGTATAGCCGCAGCACCAAATCAAGAGTTAAATTCATTAACTATGGGCGGTGTTGGTCGTAAAACAGTTTTAGACCATATTCAAGTATCTTATGGTAACGATGATGCTTTTGAATGGTTCGGCGGAACAGTTAATGCTAAATACTTAATAGCAACTGGTTCATTAGATGATGATTTTGATACAGATAATGGATTTAGAGGAAAAATTCAATTCGGATTAGTACAAAGATTTAAAGACAGAGCAGATGCATCTACATCTCAAGCTTTTGAAGCAGATAATGATGCAAATGGTAGTTATAATGCTCCTTTATCTGAGCCAGTATTTTCAAATATTACTGCAATTGGTCCATTGGTAGATACAAGTTGGACTCCAACATCTACTGGTAGTGGTGCAACTAATTACCACAATAGATTTGGTGCTGGTGCTCAAATTAGAAGAAATTCAAGAGCTTCAATTTTTAATACTATTTTCTTGGGTTGGCCAAGAGGTATGGAAATACTAAGTACGCAAGCGCAAAGAGCAGCAAATGCTGATTCATCAGCAATAAGAAATAACAGCTGGTTTGGTGTAAAAGGTGCTAATTTAGTTGTTGGAACAGGAGCTTTTATACAAGATACTTGGTTAGATAATGTTGCATTTTCAAATACATTTGATAAAAGCTCCGCTTCTAATTCAAGAGTTAATAATCCATTTGTAGTAGGTAATGAATTTAATCCAACTCCACAAGCAACTGCGGCATATTTAACTAATGCAAGTTTCCAACAGGTTGGTACAGTTCCTATTAATGATGCGTATTTTGATAAAGTAACTTATAGAGGTGCTTTTTCTGAAGTAATTGCACAAAGATGGGATTTACCTTGGGCTGAATATGACCCAATTAACAAAGAATATTTTGGTCAAGTTATTAAAAATGTTAAATTATCTTCTCCAAATGGTAATGAAAGATTAAGACCAGGTACTTCAGTTGATTTAAGATGGGATACAACATTAACTTTTAGAGAAAGATTTACTTTCCAATTTGCTACAAACCCTGATGGTCCTTGGACTAATTTAGCTGGTGCCACAAATAGGTTAGATTCTGCAACACAAGGTGTTTTTGCAGGTGGATTTAGAGTACCAGCAACAGCTACAGCTTCTGGCTATGTTCGTATAGTATTACAAAATGCTGATGGTAGTTTAAATTTATCTGTTACAGATAGAAGTGATAATCCTTTCACAATCGAAGTTCCAGCACCAATTAAGGCTGACTCAGTACTAAGCACGCCAATAACAGGTAGAGTTCAGTTATCAAACAAAAAAATATATTCTTTAAATGGATATGTGTTTGTTGATAATGGTGGAGTTTTATCAATAGACCCAGGAACAATAATCGTTGGTGATACAGTAGGTGAAAATTCAGCTATTTGTATTAACAGAGGCGGAAAAATTTATGCAAAAGGAACATCACTATTACCAATTATTATGACTTCATCAGCAAGAGTTGGTCAAAGACGTGGTGGTGATTGGGGTGGATTATTAATTTGTGGTAATGCTTCTACTAATCACCCAGGTGGCGAAGCGGCTTTGGAAGGTGGTATTGCAGACGATGCAAATACAAGAACAAGAGGCTGGTTTGGTGGTAAAACTACTCCAAATGATGACGATAGTAGTGGCGTTTTAGAATATGTAAGAATTGAATTTGCTGGTATAGCTGCAGCACCAAATCAAGAGT
>JBDNHS010000274.1:0-4749 GCA_041688685.1 Kapaibacterium sp. (SeqCode) | reverse complement strand
TATAAATAATAAAGTAAATTAAAATACAAATTTTAAACTCTAAAAATGATTACACATAGTACTAAAAATTAATTTCATAAGTTGATTAAATAATTTTAAAGAAATACAAATAAGAATTAATTATATCTTTTTTGTTAAAACTCATTAAAATGTATTTATGATTTATAAAAAATACTAATTTTTAAAGTAATTACCATTAGAAAAAGTTAAGAGAAATATTCCTGAATGAAAAAAGAGATTTTGATTAGTTCATCTACCAACGAGGTAGGTGTAGCTATAACTGAAGACGGTAAAATTTCCGAATATTATATTGATATACCTGAAAAAGAAAGATATATTGGCAATATTTATTTAGGAAGAGTAACCAAAATAGCACAAGGCATAAACGCTGCTTTTATTGACATCGGACTCAAAAACGATGCTTTTTTGCATTTTTCTGATGTCGATGATTCATTAGAAAACAACTTTTTTGTTGAAGATGATGAAGACGATATAGAAAATATTTCCAAAAATGATAAAAACAATTCTGGTAAAGATGAGTTTGAATTGTTGAAAGACAAATATTTGAGCAGATTAACAAGTCTTAACCAAAATAACACCCAAAATCTCAACAGAGGTGCTGGAGATTATGCTAATTCTGAAAACCAGAGTAATAATAGACAGATTGAAAGAAAAGTAATACCTATTCCTGACCACTTTCTACCCCTAAAAAAGATTAAGTCTGATAAAAGCACAAATGAGTCAAGTAACAATTATAGTAATTCTAATAACTCTAATGATTCTATCACATTTTCTACAAAAAGAAGTGGAGATATTAAAATTAATTTAGAGCTAGGACAAGAGATTATTGTGCAGGTTGTTAGAGAAGCATTTTCTAACAAAGGAATGAAAGTAACAAGCAGGATTTCTATTGCTGGAAGATACTTTGTTTTGATGCAATTTGAGAGTTTGATAGGCGTATCTCAAAAAATTATATCGTATAACGAAAGACGAAAATTGAGATCCATTGTTAAAGAATTTCTACCCAAAGGTGTTGGTTTAATTATTAGAACTGCAGCAAAAGGTAAAACAAAAGAAGAAATTATTAATGATTGGGAACATTTGAGTAACACTTGGAAAAGTGTTATTGATAAATATACTTATTCTACCGCCCCAACTCTGCTTTATAAAGATGCAGAAGTATCAAATAGTATTCTTAGAGACTTATTTAATTCTCAAGTAAATAAATTGTATGTTGATTCTGTAAATTTATATTATGAAATTAGCAATTATATTACTGCTACTCCCCAAATCTACTAAATAGAGTGCATTTATTTAGAGGCAAACAACATATTTTTGAAGAATTTAAAATCGATAAAGATATAGATAATATTTTTAGACGTAAAGTGATGATGAGGAGCGGTGGCTCTATTGTTATAGACCAAACGGAAGCTATGATTGTAGTTGACGTTAATTCTGGTAAGGCATTAGAAAAAGACCAAGAAAAAACTGCTACAATGATTAATTTGGAAGCAAGTAAAGAAATTGCTAAACAAATCAGATTAAGAGATTTTGGCGGAATTATTTTAGTAGATTTTATTGATATGTTGCAAGATGCAAATAAAAGAAGAGTATTCAATGAATTAAAATTTGAATTGGATAAAGATAGAGCTAAAACTACTATTTATCCATTGACTCAGCTTGGTTTGATGCAAATTACAAGACAAAGAATTAATCAAAATATTAGCGAAAGAATTACTGAAATATGCCCAACTTGTGATGGAATTGGTAGAGTAAAAACTAATGGTATAATTCTGCGAGATATAGAAAATTGGCTTAGAAACTTTAAATTACAATCTAATGAATTTAGAGTAGTACTTATTGTCAATCCAAGTATGGCAGAATATCTTTCTGAAGGTACAATTAGCAGACTCTCTAAATTAATGTTAAGATACTTCGTCAAGATAAAAGTATTACAGAATGATAAAATTAAAAATGATAAATTTCAGTTTTATTCTACAAAAAGACAAAAAGATATAACAAGAGAATTTTTAAATTAATTTTATGTTTTAAAGTAATATATTCAAAATATAATAACAAAATATAATATCAAATTGAAATAAAAAATATTGAAAAATAAATTATTAAATATCAATAATTCCAAAAATAAGATAGTCAGAATTGCTTTGTTAGGGTCAACTGGCTCTATTGGTGTACAAACTTTAGATGTTATCAAAAACTCTCCAAATCTTATTATAAATTATCTAACAACTAATACTCGAATTGATATATTAGAAAATCAACTACAGTATTTTACTCCCAAAGCCGTTGTAATTACTGACGAAAATAGTTATAAGACTTTTAAACAAATAACTAAATTTAAGGGTGAAATATTATTTGGTGTTGACGGTTTAATCGAAGTTGTAAATGATTCAGAGAATGATTTGGTGATTACTGCTTTGGTTGGGTTTGCAGGCGTAATACCGACAATAGAAGCACTAAAAAAAGGAACTAACGTAGCTTTAGCTAATAAAGAGACTTTGGTCAGTGCTGGTGAATTGGTATATAATATCGCCAAAAAACATAATGCAGGTATCATTGCTATTGATTCTGAACATAGCGCAATATTACAATGTTTGATTGGTGAAGAATTTGACCAAATAGAAAAAATTATTCTTACTGCATCTGGCGGTCCGTTTTTTGGTAAAAGCAAAGAAGAATTCAAAAATATTAAAGTCAAAGATGCACTAAATCATCCCAACTGGTCTATGGGAGCTAAAATCACTATTGACTCTGCTACAATGATGAACAAAGGTTTGGAAGTAATTGAAGCAAAATGGTTATTTGATATTGATTACAAAAAAATTGATGTATTAATTCACCAACAAAGTATAATTCACTCGTTGGTACAATTTAATGATGGTTCTGTCAAAGCACAGCTTGGGCTTCCGGATATGCGAATTCCTATAAGTTATGCAATTAATTACCCAAATCATTATAACTATGATTTTCCGAGATTAGACTTAGCAAAAATAGGAAATTTGACTTTTGATTATCCCGATTATGATAAATTCAAATGCTTAAAGTTAGCTTTTGATTGTTTGGCAACTGGTGGATTGGCGCCCACAATATTGAATGCTTCTAATGAAATTGCAGTCAATGCTTTTTTGAATGAACAAATAAATTTTGAACAAATACCTATTTGCATAGAAGAAACATTAAATTCTATAGAAAATAAATTTGATAATGACTTAGAGACAATAATCGAAATAGATAAACAGTCAAGGAAATATACTTCTAAAATAATATCGAAATTATGAAGTAATTAATTCTTAAAAATAGATTAAGTGAAATAACTTAAAATAAATAATAAAAATAACAATAATAATAAATCTTAAATAATAAAACCTATGGAATTCTTTAATAGTTTATTTTACTTCCTAATAGTACTTGGTATTTTAGTAAATATCCACGAATTAGGACACTTTTTTGCAGCACGACTTACAGGAATGAGAGCTGATATTTTTTCTTTTGGTATGGGTAAAAGACTTTTTGGATATAATACCAGATTAGGATTTACTTTCGGTAATTTAGAAGAAAGTTTTGAATATGATGGATTGACTGACTACAGATTTTCACTTTTGCCAATTGGTGGATATGTCAAAATTGCAGGTATGGTAGATGAAAGTATGGATGATGGAATTATAAATTCTGAACCCAAACCTTATGAGTTCCGTTCCAAAAATGCACTACAAAAAGCTTTTGTATTAAGTGCTGGTGTTATTATGAATTTTTTACTTGCAGTTGTAATTTACGCAGGTATTATTTATACAAATGGCGAACAAGTAATTACAGATACAAAAATTGCGTATGTAGGCAAAAATTCAATCGCTCAAAATGTTGGTTTCATCGCTGGTGATTCTATCGTTGGCGGAATTTCATTAAAACATTTAGTTGGAAATGAGTCGGTAAAAGTTATTCGTGATAATAATAAAATAAAATTTGATTTGAGTGGAAGTAAAGTAGTAAATCAAATCACCAAAGATAAAGAATTCGGAATAGATATTGGCAATCAAGCCATATATTTTTCTGATGTGTTGTCATTAAATGTTGCTGGTAAAGCTGGAATGATAAAAAATGATACAATTTTATCTTTGAATAATTCGCCAATCTTCTCTCGACTTCAGTTTATGGATATTGTTAAGTCAAACAAACAAAAACCGATAAGTGTTATTTATAAAAGAAAAAATAAAATTGATAGTACAATTATAACAACTAACAAAGATGGCTTATTGGGAGTGTATGTTGCGTCTGATTACAAAGGCAATATCAAGGATGTTGAGTATTCATTGGGTGAATCACTTAGCTATGGTTTTAATAATTCATTAGAAATGATTAATATGATTTATTCTTCTATTGCTCAAATATTCAAAGGAAATATAGAAGTGAAGCAAGCTTTGGGTGGTCCAATTATGATTGCTAAGAGTTCTGCTCAAACGGCTGAAATGGGATTAGGTTCATTTTTGAAATTTATTGCAGCACTATCAATTTCTTTAGCTTTGATGAATATTTTACCTTTCCCTGCCTTAGACGGTGGTCACCTGATAATTGTATTGATTGAAGGTATTTTTAGAAGAGAAATTCCAATAAAAGTTAAAATGATTGTTCAACAGATAGGTGTTGTAATCTTATTGTTAATGATGTTATTGATTTTTTATTTGGATCTAACAAGATAATTTTATTTTTTATTATATTAAGATTTATTAATTA
>JBDNHS010000273.1:0-2923 GCA_041688685.1 Kapaibacterium sp. (SeqCode) | reverse complement strand
AATAATTCTTTTCCACAAGCAAATATATCGCTAAGCAATGAGTCCTTAGATAATTTATCAGATAATTCATCATCTACATCTACAGAATCAGATAAATCATATTTGAATTTACATATGTCCGATTCGTTAAAATTAATACCGGAAAAAAAAAAGATAAATACAAAAAGACATCATATACAAATAGATAAAAGTAAAATTATGAAATATTATCCCATAAAAATAAATAATTATGAATCATATAATAGTAATGGTAAGAGAACTCGTAATAATAAAAGTATAAATGAAATTTATGATTTATTAGGATAAATTAATATATTTGCCAATCAATTTCCTTTTTATTTTTTAATCCGAGAATTTGATTAATTTTGCCAAAATGATCTGTGTTATAAAATGAATCATATGATTTTATTTTATTTTTATAACCCAGAGGAGATGGATGCGATGAAATAATAAAATCATGCTTATCTTTATTTTTAATAATGTTCATTTTACTCAATGCATTACCTCCCCATAAAACAATTATTAATCCCGGATGTTTTTTTGTTATTACTTCAATTAATTCATCCGTAAACATAGACCAAATGTGTTGATGAGAATTTGGTTTTGATTTTTCTACCGTTAAACTTGTGTTCATAAGTAATACGCCTTGATAGGACCAGTATTCTAAATTTCCATGCGTTGGCTTAAATATTTGATGTCTAAATCTATTCATATTTTCATAAATATTTACTAAAGAAGGGGGTATCATGCATTCCTTTGGAACGGAAAATGCTAATCCCATTGCTTGTGGATAATATACTTTATCATTGGAATTAAAAAATACTCCATGATAACTATCTTGTCCTATGCACAAAACTTTAATATCTTCAAAATTACAATATTTTGTAAAATTAAAAATATCCTTAAAAGTAGGAAAAACATTAGATTTATTTTTAACCTCTAAATATTCTTCTTCAGTAATTTGTCTAATATCTTGGTCTATTTCATCAAATATTTCTATCCACGTAGGATTTATAATATCTTTAAATATAGATTTTTCCATAGTATATGATATTTAAAATTATTAATGATTTAAGTAATTTATAAATTTTTTCAATTTTTACCGTCTTATAAAGCAGTGTTTATAATTAATTAAAACTATAGCCTGGTTAATGATAAAATCAAAACTACTGGTATATGGTCTATAGTATATGGTCTATGGTCTATGGTCTATGTATATGGCCCGTTATCCAGTATAACTATACTTATAGTATTAATGTTTTAAGTAATTTTAATATAAAAATTGAAAATAATATAAAATAACGAAAATATATATAATATATACTTTAATGAGTAATAGAGATTTTATAAACATAATAGAAAGAAATAAATTAGATAATAATTGTGATGATATGTATAAAGATGACTTTTATGACTATGCAAAAATAAACATTTCGATTGTTGGGAAAAAAATCATTATGGAAAAAGAACAAAAACAAGACCAAAAACAAAAACAAAACCAAGACCAAGACCAAGACCAAGACCAACGTGATGAATTTGATAATTATGATAACTATGAAAAATATAATAATATGATAGATATGATGTATAGGGAAACTAATAAAATTAAAGAAGATGAAATACACAATGGTCCTTGGTGTATTACTTGTCAAGACGATGATATTATTGAAGACACTTCTCATGGAATATTAGTATGTAAAAATTGTGGTCAAGTTGTATCTAATTTATTGGATACTCAGCCGGAATGGACTCAATTTGCGGATGGTGATAAAAAAGATAGTGGAAGGAATAGTTCGGCAATTAGTAGACTACTACCTCAATCATCTATTGCAACAACGATTGGTGGAAATTGTTCGAGTGGAATAAAAACATTACATAGATGGAGTGCAATGCCATATAAAGAGAGAAGTTTAAATGAAGTGTTTAAAATAATTCAGGCAAGATGTGTAGCTGGTAAAATTTTAAAATGTATTGAAGATGATGCAAAAATAATGTACAAAAACATTTCTGATTGTAAGCATTTGGCAGGGAAAAATAAAGATAAAAATATTATTATTCGTGGCATAAATAGAAAAAGTTTAATTGCTGCATGTGTGTTATTTGCTTGTAGGAAAAAAGATAAAACTCGTTCTCCCAAAGAAATTGCTGGATTATTTGAATTAAAATATACAGAAATAACAAAGGGTTGTAAAACATTTTTAAAATTAGCCAAATTAAAACATATGGAATTAAAATTAAGTTTTACAAAACCCGAGCATTTTATTACTAGATTTTGCGAGGAATTAAAAATTAAAAAAGAATATGGGGAACAAGCAATTCAAATATCTAATAATGTTCAAAAATTACACATTGCATCAGTTCATACTCCATTAAGTTTAGCAACAGGTTCAATATATTTAATGATTCATTTAAACGGATTTAATATACAAAAAAAAACAATTGCTGAAAAATTTAATGTATCACAAGTCACAATTGCAAAGGCATTTAAAAAATTAGAACCATTTATTAACATTTTAACAAATGATAGAATATGTGACCAACTTAATAAAGAAATTGTTAAATATCAAGAAGATATAGAAATTACAGATGAACTCAAACCTAAATTTATAAGGTTTGGTGTTAATATTGATTGTCCAAATAGTCTGGATAGTCCATTTAGCATATATAATCCAAAAATTTGTGAATTTAATAAAAAATTAATTGTGGAACACGATATTGAATTTATTAATAAAAATTATCAATTAGAAGCAGAATATATGAGATTGCAATTAAATTTTGTCGAGGATGTTTATAAAATACTTTGTAAAAAATTTTAATTATTTATTTAATACTTACATATATCAAGCATACTAACTTTTTATTAAAATTATTTGACATTATGATTTTTAAACTTATATAAACAAATCATAAAAAAGAAATATTT
>JBDNHS010000272.1:0-7747 GCA_041688685.1 Kapaibacterium sp. (SeqCode) | reverse complement strand
TTAAAGATAAATGAAGAGCTTGGAAATAAAAGTGGAGTAGCAAATAATCTAAATAATATTGGGATTATTTATAATTATCAATCAGACTATCCAAAAGCATTAGCATATTATAGCAAATCATTAAAGATAAATGAAGAGCTTGGAAATAAAAGTGGAGTAGCATCTAATCTTGGAAATATGGGGGGTACGTATTTTGCTCTCTCTCAAGATAGTGTGAGTATCAATCCAAGTGAGTTAAATCAGTATGTAAGCTTAAATAAGGATATAAACCTTAATAGATCAATTGAATATTCATTACAAGCAATTAAAATATTTGAAGAGATTGGTGAGCTAGATAAGAGGAGTTACTATTTAAAAACTCTTGCAAATGCTTATAAGAAAAAAGGGGAAATGATGAAAGCTTATAATGCTCTTGAAGAACACCACAAGCTCAAAGATTCAGTTTTTTCCGAAGAGAAAAATAAACAGATATCTGCACTTGAAAAAGCAAGAGAAGATGATTTAAATAGATTGAAAATAGAAAAGCAAGAAATACTATTAAAAGCACAAGAAGATGAAAAACAGTTGATTATATTATCTGCAATTGGTGCTTTAATATCGATATTAATAATTCTTTTTGTAATTATAAATCAACGCAGCAAATCTGAGAAGTTATTGTTAAATGTTCTACCAGCCAAAATAGCAAAGCGTTTAAAAGCGAAAGAGCATCCAATTGCAGACCATTTTGATAGTGCGAGCATAATGTTTATTGATATTGTTGGCTTTACAAAAATGTCCTCCGAGACTGACCCAAAACGTATTGTTGCAGTGCTAAATGACATCTTCACGATATTTGATAAACTTGCCGAAAAGCATGGGCTTGAGAAAATCAAAACCATAGGCGATGCCTATATGGCTGCCGCAGGTATCCCAGAAAAACAAGTTGACCACGCCAAAAGAACTGCCGAAATGGCTCTAAATATCAAGTCAGAAATGAAAGAATTTAGAACATCAGACGGCACAGAAATTAAATTCAGAATTGGAATAGAATGTGGCTCTGTTGTAGCAGGAGTTATCGGCGAGAAAAAATTCATTTATGACCTTTGGTCTGATGCCGTAAACATAGCCAACAGAATGGAAAGCACAGGCGAATCTGGTAAAATCCATATTTCAGAAAACTTCAAAAATGAACTTGAAAAATTTGAAGGAAATTGGCAATGCACTTTCAGGGGCGAACAAAACATCAAAGGCAAAGGCATTATGAACACTTATTTCTTAGAAAATTAAATAAGAAATTGGCAAGAAAATTGATGATTAAAAATTAAACATTTAAAGGTTATAAAATGAAAATATTAAAAATACAAAAACCTTTATCACTGAAAAATGAAGGTAAGTTAGAAATTGTCTTTATCGGAGTAGGTAATGCCTTCTCTCAAAAACTACATAACTTAAATTTGATTTTGATCAAAGGTGATAAGCATATCTTAGTAGATTTCGGAATAAAAGGACCAGAGGGCTTAAATACACATACTGGCTTGACGAACTACGATATTGAAACTGTTTTACCAACACATAGTCATTCAGATCATATTGGCGCTTTAGAACTCCTAACATTGACTAATAGGTATATAGGTAGAACTGCTTTTAATAAACCAAAATTGAAAATGATAATTACTGATGAATATAGTAATCAACTTTGGGAACATTCTCTAAAAGGTGGATTAGCTTGCAATGAGGTTAATGATTTTAGCGAATATCTAGGTTTTGATGATTATTATGATAGAATTACACCTACTGAAATTATGAAAGGCGATAATCCAAGACATATTATAGAATATGGTGATATTAAATTAGAATTTTTTAGAACCAATCACGTTCCCGATATTGCTAAGGATGCACAAGCAGCATTCATATCTTATGGACTTATGATTGACGACAAAGTACTTTTTTCTGGTGATACTAAATTCGATAAAGGACTTATTGATGAATACGGTAGCCAAGCTGAATTAATATTTCATGATTCTTCTTTCTTCCCAAATCCAGTTCATGCTTCAATTGATGAATTGAGAACCTTAGATAAGAGCGTCAGAGATAAAATGCTTTTAATGCATTATTCCGATGATTATGAAGGAAAGGATACAACAGGCTTTATGGGATTAGCAATTGAAGGAGTAAGATATATACTTGATTAATTAATCAAGTTCAATTTTTCGATTTTTGCAACTAAGTCATTAGAAAGAACTGCTTTAACGGCGTTCTCAATATCTCTATCTTTCTCCATCATTTGTAGCATTTCTTCTTTGTTCCATTGAAGTAGTGTCATTTTGGTATTGGAATAAACACTTGCTTTGGGTAATGAATTTGTTAAGAAACTCATTTCTCCTATAAAAATACCTTCAGTTATAAAAGTAATAAATTTATCATTTAAAGAAATGGTAGCTATGCCATCATAAATTAAATAGAAATATTCTAATTTAGTATTTTCTTTAATTATTACTTCATTATCCTCTAGTGTTATCCATTTAGATTTATCTAATATCTTTTTAAAATACTGTTTATCTATGTACGAAAAACTTTTATAATATATTTTTTCTTCTTTAGGGTCTAAATGTAACTTCTTGTTCTCATTCATTAATTTGATAAAGTAGTAAGCGTTTATAAGTAAAAATGGTATTGACCAGATTATCATTGTCCATAAAGGTTTATCTTCAACAGCATTGAATCCAAAATATAATTCAAACATTGCAGCGAACACAAATGATAATCTTAAGTACATCTGGTTCTTAAAAGTAGAACCGGCTGTGTATAGAAAATTAGATATATGACCAATTATATCAGTAAACATTTCATTTATTTTAATTTGAAAAAACAAATTTAATAAAAATATTGTATTATTACAAATATCTAATAATTATTATTATATTGTTCTTTTAATTTGGTGTAAAAGTTGTGCATACTAAATACATGTGGAAGGCTTAGACAGGATAATATTATAAAAAACATACCTATGTAATTTATACCAAAAAAAAGCATAAAATATAAAATTATCAGAACTCCACCAATAGTGAATGGTAGTGATTTTAGCCATAAACTATACGAACTCTGATTTAAACCTTTAGAAAGATGAAGCCAACCATTTACACTATGCTGAAAAACAAAATAAATTCCAAATGAAACAAGTAATGGTAAAAAACTTGAAAGCAAAAGATAGATTAATGTATAGATTATATTTATTGATTTATTCAAAATTGCTAAAAATAATCCACTAATAATTACCAATATTTGAACTGAAATAATTTGCGATTTTGATATATTCTTCAATAATATTACAAAATTTAAGTTAGGAATTTGATTTATTATCCAGTTAAATTCTTCAATATGAAAGAAAAGTATTGTAATTAATACAGTTAAGCCCCAAAGTAAAGATTGCCATCCTTGGTTTAAGTTCCATTCTTTAAAGTCAGCTTGTCCAAAATGCCAAGCTGAGTAGACAATAAAAGTAACTAATGCTAAGTCAGGTAAAAATATCCAAATTACACCAAAAAATGCACCTTTCAACAAATAACTTACAATAAAATAACCAAGTTGTTTTTTATTTGTTATTTCCTTCGACGTTAGATGATCAATAGCGCCATGCGAAAGACCAACAGTTAAAAATCCTAATGCTAAAATACTCCAAGTTATAAATTTTAAATTGCTGATTGATAAAACAAGAGATAGAATAGTAAATAAAAACGGCAATATTAAAATAGGGGATCCATCAGCTTTTATCAATAGGTCTTTGATTGCTGTTTCAATAACTATTCTTAATGGTAATTTGGCAAAAATTGATATTTCTTCTTTAAAGTTCGTCTTTTCTCGCATAAAATTTAATACCCTTATAACAGGTACTTTTTCAAAGAGAGTTTCAAAAATCACCTTACCATACTCCGGCTTTTCATCTAATATTTTAAGTAATAAGCGGTCATAATATAAAAATCTTTGTTTTCTTGGTTTTCTAATCGACAATTGATCATTTTTGACAGCTTCCATCTGAGTGATTGCATCTTCTGCCATTGAGTGAAATGCATACCCGGTAGTACTTTTTAGTAAATTTGCTTTAACTCCTGTATTAACCCAATTACTACCGAAATCATCTATTTGCATACCCGCAGATGACATCGGAATTACGCCTTGCTCTTCCTCTAAAACTTCAAAGGAATCAACTAATTTATTTATGTAATCATTTAGAATTATCTGCGATTCGTCATATTGTAATTTTTGTTTTCCAAATCTTGTAAGCTCTATTAATGCAGTATTATCATTAAATGGAAGAATATAAATAAACTGAGTGAAATTGTTTTGAGGGACATTAAAATCCATCATAACTATCTTTGAAGTATCGAATTTTTTATCTTTTGTTTTAACTACCCAACCGTAGAAAGATTGGAGTAAATGACTTTGATTTATTTCTGGAGTTAAAAAAGTGGGTGGGCGACTATCAAAAACTTTAGAAGCATAAAGAATTTCGTTTTCTAATTTAATTTCAAAGTAGGTTGATTCTATTCTTGGATTTTCTGTTAAATAAGACGAAATGAATGTAACATTATGACTATGAAGAATATTTTTTGTTTCATTATAAAGGTCAATTCCCTTAACGTGATAGTAATGAAGTGGTTTTATTTCTTGTTTGGTAATTCCACTGATTTCTATGCAATCCCAACTGTAACTTATTAGAGATTTGAGTTTTAAATTCAAAAGTTCTTCTTCAGTTGACCAAAAACAAAAGGTTCTATCATTAGTTTTTTTGCTATTTGGTTCAATTATTCCAACTGTTTTACCCAAAAGCAAATTATTTTCGTGTAATCTTAAAATTAGTAAGCAATTAGCCGCGCCTAACCCTATAAAAAGGAAGTCAAATATTGAATTAGATGTATTAATAACTGTTTCTTTCATGAATAAAGTTTAGACTAAGGCAATAAAAAAAAAGAGATGGTATAAATTTAATTATACCAACCCTTTAAATTTAGTAAAAATTAATCATTAGAATTTCTACTTAGGACATAAATAACTAAACCAAATCCAATTTTATTAATTGCATCTGCGATGTTATATATAATATCCATAGCGTGAGTAGCTGCAACAGGATCGGCAACTAATATAATTCCAAATAATCCACCAGGAGTTCCTAAAATGTAGCCTAATGGGTAAATAGCCCAGCCTACTAATACAAACCATGCTAATATTCTTGTAGCTTTAGCTACTTGAGGACCAGCAGTTTGTGATAATTTTGCTACTTCACCGAACCAAACTAAGTAAGCAATATAGAAGTAAGCAGCACCTGAAATCACACCCCAATATACACTATTACTTCTGTCTATTGTCTCACCAAAGTAACCTGTAACTAACATTACAAGTGCGGCAACAATTAATTTCCATAATAAACTGACTTTTGCACCGGCTTTCTTGGTTATCAAATAGAATTCTACGCACATTAAAGGCACAGTTAGAATCCAATCAACATACCTAAAAAATGTTGGTGAGTCACCTGTTTCAAGATTATATCCTCTCATGTAATAGTAATGCACTGCTGCAATCATAGTAATAATTCCCGAGACAAGAACTGATGTTCTCCATTTTGGGGAAGTATTATTTAATTCAAAAAAGAAAAATACTGATGCTGCCATCATAGCCATCGTTCCGATAAAGAACGTGAAAGCAGCATAATTGTCACTGGCAATTTTAAGATGTTCCATTGTGATATTATATAAATATTTGTCCTACTCTTAAGGCTTTTGGGATACTCCCCGTTTTTATAGTGGGTCTGGTCTCCACTGTTCAGTCTAATAATACTTTTTTGTGTCACATTGGGTGGTCAGCCCGGTGGCTTTCGCAGACCGTTTTTTTTTAATTGCCCATAAAATATTATAAATTTGCGATGGGGGACTCCCCAAAACAAATATTTTTGCATTTAATTTTTGAGTTTTATGTAAAATAACAAAACAAAATGAATTGTTTATTAATTAATTTTACATTGTTTAAAACTATTAAAAAACAAATTACAAAATAAAACACATTAATTAGATAAAAAGTTACAAAAGATTTATTTATTAATATTTTTTGTTAATAAATAATTGGTTTATAAAATCAAACTAATTTAATAAAATGATATAAATGTTAGAATTGGAATGGTGAATGGTGAATGGTGAATGGTGAATTTTGGACTGCTCCAAATGATTCAAACTTTAATAATTTATAGAATTAGTTAAAAATAAAAAACTCCTTTACGTTACTTAGATTTTTTGGAATTTCTTTAAATTAAATTGAATAATATACGTTTAGTAACTTGAGATTTCAAAACAAACCAAGTTAATGTAATAATAAATGCAACAAAAACAAAACTTAATATTAAACTTAAAAAAATCTATATTTGGATTTAACTTCTTTTTTTCAATTATTTGCTTTACTGTAATATTTTTGGTAAATCTTACTAATAGTGAAGCCAGAATAAAAGTGGAATTATTACAAAAAGATAGCGTTTACTATACCTTTGTACTAAATGACGATACTGAATTAATTGCAAAAGTTATAGAATATGACTCATTGTCTATTACTTTAACCAATAATACTTTTCCTCAAATAATTGTTTTACAAGATAAAATCAAATCCATCAGAGATATTTCTTTTAATAAAGCAATAAGCACTGACAAACCTTCTAACAACAGTAAACACAGATATTTGATATCTCCTTCTGCAATTCCTATGAATAGTGGGGACATAGAATATCAAAATGCATATTTATTTATAAATATGTTAAATTTTGGAATTACAGACAATTTTTCCTTATTAGTTGGAACGGAGTTTTTAATTTCCGCAATTACTGGTTATCCAGTTGTTTTTATTGCACCAAAATTAGCTTTTAAATTAAATGAAGACTTCCATTTAGGTGTTGGTGGTCTAAGGATTCAATCCTTTTCAGGGCTGAATAATGATAATATGAATTATACGGTTGCTTATGCAATGGGGACTTACGGAACAGAATACAACAATTTAACTCTAAATTTAGGAGCTATTGAAAATCCAAGAAATAATTCTGTATTATTTTATACTGGTTTATCTTCTATGATTGCCATTGGAAGTAAGACATATCTTGTCGGTGAATTTTGGACTGCTCCAAATGATTCAAACTTTAATAATTTAATTTTAGGAATTAGACTTAGTGCTTCAATAATTTCGTTTGATTTTGGATATTTTTATAATGCAGGTTCTAATACAAGATATAACAAAGGTGGGTTACCTTATTTGTCCGCTGTTATAAGATTTTAAGTATTATTTTATTATAAGTTTTTGATTTCTTCCCTACGGAATAATTATAACCAAATAATAGTTTAATTTAACAATTCTTTTTTTAATTTCCAAATGTGTTAAATTCTAATATTAGGTTAACTTCATTTCTTTACTTTTTAAGATATATTAATCTATTAATTTATCTTTCAATTAGAAATATTTAGTTGACTTAATAAAACTACCACTTACGTTTTAATTTTTTTTAATTCCTAACTAAACAAATATAATTATTTGAGATTTAGTAATATAGTATCGAAAATCCACCACAAAACTTGATACGAAGCACAAAGCTTCATTTAACCACTGAACCGCCAATTTCTTGTAGGTGCAAGTTAGGTGCTGGGCTTTTAAATCTCATCATTGACATTCAAAGACATTCTATTCAGAATTATTCCTAAATGTCCTGGTTTAAATAGTTTTTCTTGATTTCTTTGTTTTACAG
>JBDNHS010000271.1:0-16340 GCA_041688685.1 Kapaibacterium sp. (SeqCode) | reverse complement strand
GAAGTAATTTCATAATAATAACGATTTTACTAATTCGAGTTATTTTTGTCTTATATATTTTAGTATTTTTGTATATTGAATAATCATAAAAATAATTTATAACAATTAATTAGTATTTATTATTATAATTGTAAGTTAAATGTAATTGTTAAGTTTAACTTTTATAGATTTTATACGATAATAGTAAAATTGTTAGTTATATTTAGAATATTTAGAATTAAGAATTTTAGAATATCATATTTTAGAATCAAAAATAAGAATATCCAAGAGTAAATGTCATTAAGAGACGATATAAAAGAAGCTGAGGTTTGGTTAGACAGAGGTGATCAGTTTGTGAGCCAAGATAATCACGAAAAAGCAGTTGAGTGTTATACCAAATCAATTAGTATAAACCCAAGAAGTGCGTTTTCTTATTTTAAGCGTGCGAACTCAGAATATAAACTTAAGAAACTAAAAGAATCAGTTACTGATTATAATAATGCTATTTTATTAAACACAAGTTTTCCATTTGCATATTATAAAAGAGGTTCTGTTTATTTAGATGGTCACCATTATGATAAAGCCATAGAAGACTTTGACGAAGCAATTAAACAAAACAAAGAATTTGCCTTTGCATATTATAAGCGTGGTCTTGCTTATATGTATATTAAAAAACCACAAAATGCAATTGAGGATTTTACCGAGACTGTAAGACTTGCGCCAACATATTATTTAGCATATTTGTATCGAGCGAACAAACACTTTGAGCTTAAAGAATATAAAAAATCGATTGATGATTATACCAAAGTATTAGAAATCGAAAGCAAACACGAAAGAGCATATATTTCAAGAGGTATTGCTTATGGTAATCTCAAGATGTTAAAAGAAGCAATTGTTGATTATTCTAAAGCGTTGGATTTAAATCCAGACTCCATTGTGGCATTAAATTATCGAGGAATATTACTTACTAAATTCAAAGAATACGACAGAGCACTTTTTGATTTTAATCATCTCGTAAAATTAAAACCAGAGTTAGCTGAAGCATATAATAACAGAGGAATTTGTAAATATGCTCTAAAATTATGGTCAGAATCGATAGATGATTACTCAATGGCATTAATGAGAGATTCTAATGTGGCTGGATACTTTTATAATCGAGGTAATTCGTATTTTAATATGAAATTATTTGTTGAATCGGTTGTTGATTATGATGAAGCAATTTCATTAGACCCTAAAATGATACAAGCATATTATGGTAGAGGTAATTCTAAAATTAATCTAAAACAATTCAAAGAAGCTATAAGAGATTTTAGTACTGCTATTGCTATTAATCCCAAATATACTCCTGCATATTTAGGGCGAGGTAGTGCTTTTCTAAAATTAAATCTTTACTCAAAAGCACAAGAAGACTTTTCGTTAGTATTAGAAATTGAACCAAATAATATAAATGCTTATTTTAACCGTGGTATGGCTTATAAAAGTGAAGGACTTATGTCTAAAGCTGGAAATGACTTCAAAAATTATATTTCAATTGTACCAGAAAGCAATATGACCAAAAAATTAGTAGATTGGATGAAACAAAACGATATAAAAATGTAGTAATAAAAAAATAAATGTTATACTAATTCATTTCAAGTATATTACTAACTCTTAGCTAATTTGTGTATTCCGTCTATTAATTTATCCAAATCACTTGTTACTGTATAAACATTTGGAGTAATTCTTACACCAACTATATTTTCCCAATTGATTGAAACACAATGTATTTTGTATTTTTCAAATAAGAAATTATCAACTTCGGCAGGTTCTTTCCCTTCAATTCTAAAGTTAGCTATACCACAACTATAATTCTCATCGGTATTAGTATTTAATTTGAATCTTTCCAAATCTTTGCAGTTATCAGTCCAATATTTTTTTAGATACTGTAATCTTTTTTGTTTACGTTGAGTAGTAATCATATTATGGAAATCTAAAGCGTATCCGATTGCCATCTCGGTTGGAAATGACCTTGTACCTAAGTTCTCAAATTTTCTAATATTATCCGATTTGGGTTCGGGAGCAGACAAAAGTGGCCAGATGTTGCTTATTTTGTCTTTTTTGACATAAAGTAGTCCACTACCAAATGGCGCAGATAACCATTTATGTAAACTTGTACCAAAATAATCAGCACCCAAATCACTAATTTTATAATCTAAATGAGCAAAACTATGAGCACCATCAACCAATACTTCAATTCCTTTTGAGTGGGCAATATCAGCAATTTTTCTGACTGGCATTATTTGACCATTCCAATTAATTACGTGAGTAACATGGACCAATTTTGTTCTTGAAGTCATTGCTTCGGAAAACAAGTTCACGGCATGCTCTTCACTTGGCAAAGGCATCTCCATGTTGACCCAAACTAACTTTATTTTATCACGTTGTTCTCTTTGTTTCCAAGCATTGATAATATTTGGATAACCTTGTTTACTCAACACTACTTCATCGCCTGCTTTGAATTCTAATCCAAAGATAATACTATTTAATGCTTCTGTGGAGTTTCTATTAATTGCAATTTCTTCAGCATCAACACCCGCCAAATTTGCCAAATTTTGTCTCAATGGCTCGCGTGCTTGGTCTAAAATCCGCCACATATAATAACTCGGTGCTTCGTTACACATTCTGTTATATTTATCAAGTGCATCTTGAACTATTATTGGCGATGGAGCAACACCACCATTATTTAGATTAATAATATTAGGAGATGTAGAATATGAATTTTTGATTTGATACCAAAAGTCGTTGTCTTTTATGGCATCATCAGTTGTTAGATTTTTTAGGTTTCTCTCTGCAGCAAACAATTTATTATTCATATTATCATCAATTAAATTGGTAATAGATAATGCTCCCAAAACTGCCGCCATTTGTTTTACGAAATCTCTTCTGTCTGCCATTTTATTCCTAATTTAAATAATCAAATTAATATTAAACCTTAAAGTTTAGCTAAATAAACTAACTTTAAAACAAATAATTTACTAATTAATATACTCTGTGTAACCTAAATACGCTGTATATCCAATGATACCAAGCACTGCTATTAATTTTAACATTATAGAAAAGCCACTTCTATTATAATTTAGTTGTTTTAATTTAGCATTGAGTTCATTTTTGTTCAATTGATTAACGATACTATCAGTTTGACTTGAGTTTTTTCTATCTTCCTCTTTGAGTATACTCATATCAGCAATATATTTTTCGATAATTTTCTTAAAGTCATCAGAATCGGAAAGATGAGAAAATGATGCTATCAAAGTAAAAATTCCATATATCCAAGAATTAATAAATAATATTATCGAAACGACAAGTAAAAAGACAGCAAAAAAGAAATTTTTTTCAGATTTATTCATTTTAAAAACATTTTTAGAAATTATTTGTAATTAATTTTAATTTTTTTGTAAAATAACTACTTTTATTCATATTACAAAAAATTATTATCTGAAAATTTATTATTTTAGTAAAATATTTAATGTTAGATTAAAAATAAGATTAAAAGAAAAATATATTTATTAATTAATTTAAAAGTAAAGAGGATATATGAAACATAATTTTACAAAATTATTATGCTTTTTAGTTGTCGTTTTGGTTTTTAGTTTTACAAATTCAGAATTGAAATCTGAACCAGCATCTGAAATTTATGAAGTAATGCCAAATATAAGTACTTGTACTTCCGGCAAAATCAAACAATCTACAAAAGATAGAATACTTAAATATGTAAACGACATAAGAGCAATACATAAATTAGATCTCGTAACTTATGCAACTGCTGGCGATAATGATGCTCAAGAAGCAGCATTAATTTGTACAGCGAATGGTACAATTACTCATACTCCACCTACAAATTACGCTTGTTATTCAGCAACAGGTTACAAAGGTTGTGAGACTTCAAATCTATATATTTATATGTCTTCAGGTCAGGATAATATTGACTCTGAAACTTCAATTGATGCTTTGATGATTGATGAAAATGTACCAAGTTTGGGACATAGATTATCAATTATCAATCCGTTTTTGACTAAAATCGCATTCGGTAGAGTTGATGGACGTCCAAAATCAGGACAAGCACAAAGTTGGAATGTAAGCTCAATGACTCTTAAATATCAAGATTATGTTGATGGTCCAACTTCTGTAGATTATGTTGCGTATCCACAAAATAACTATCCTACAAGATTATTTGACAAATCTTGGTTTTTAAGTTTTTCTGCTATTGCAAACAAAACTTTTTGGGGTGGAAATTTTCAGTCTGTAAATTTTCTAAATGCTAAAATCAAAGTTGAAAAAAATGGACAATCACTTACTACAAGTGAAATAAGTTTCAACAATAATGGTAATGGAAGTATGGGTAACTGCTTGCAGTGGAAAGTTGCAGGACTTCAAAATGACACCGAATATGACGTAACAATTTCAAACGTTTTAGTAAATGGTACTGCAAAAACTTTTACGTATAAATTTAATGTTACTGACAAAGCAGCTGCAGCACCATCGGTACCAGTATTGACTATGCCAGCCGACAAAGCAACGAAACAACCAGAAACAGTAAGTATTGCTTGTGCCAAAGTTTCTGGTGCAGATAATTATGATTTTGAAATCAAATCAGAAGACAATTCATTTAATTCTAAATTAGACAAGACCACAGATAATTCTTTTTTGGTTGAAGGGTTGCCAATGGGGACTAAGTTTTTGTGGAGAGCAAGAGCTAATAATTCAGCTGGAAGCGGAGCTTGGAGTAGCTATTTTTCTTTTACAACGGCAAAAGCGATTCCATCTACTTCAATATTATTAGGTCCTGAGAATAATGACGTAGTACCTTTTGCAGATATTGATTTTCAATGGTCAACAACCGATAATACCGAAAAATATGAGTTTCAAATTTCTAATGATATAGGTTTCTTCAAAAGTAATATATTTGTGGAAGTTACTAATTTAATTTCTCCAAATTACATTTATAAAAGTAATTTAAAGTTGCTGAAAAGCGATAATAAATATTATTGGAGAGTTCGAGGTTCAAATTCAGAAAATGTTGGTGAATATAGCGATATATTTGATTTTAGAACTGACAAAATTTCTGGAATAAGTGATTTGAATTATTCTACTAAAATCAAAACATTAAGCAATGGTAATTATATATTTGAGTTCAGCAATGAAGTATTTACTTTTAATAATCCAAGTGTAGAAATATTTGATTTTATAGGAAATACTCTAAATTCTAATATGAACATTATTAATAATACATTAGAAATTAATTTTAACTTATTGAATTTGTCAAGTGGCACCTACATTATTAAAATAATGGACAAAGATATCAATAAATCATATTTAATTAATTTTAATAAATAAATTAAATATTCTTTATTAATTATGCAATATTCAAGGACAGGTCGATTGACTTGTCCTTTTTTTTGTGTTATTATCTTCTTTTTTTTCAATATAAATACCAACAACAGACCGTTTTCCTTGTCTTGAAACTTGATTGAGGAGAAGGTTTCTCGGATGTACTTGATTGAAGAGTAGGTGGATATATTGTGAGGTAATTGTAAAAATATATTATTTATTTTTTAAATTTAGATAGTATAGTTATATTCACAAAATAAATTATTATGTTAGTAATTATCTGGAGCTCAGATTACGAAATAAGATATATGAATTAATTTTAATATTTAATTTAAGAAGGTTTTATGAAAATAAAAATATTATACATTATAATATTAGGTGTATTTTTGAGTACAAATTTTAAAATGTATTCACAAAATAATTATGTCAATGATCTATTTTCAGATTATGACAATAACTATGTTAGTGGCTTTTTGAAACCACTTTTTACAACTATGGGGCAGGGCTTTAATTCTAACTTCATCACAAGAAGCGATTTTAAAAAAGGTGAATGGAAAATAGGATTGGATATATCAGCAAATGCAATTATTATCCCTAAAAGCCAGAAATCTTTTACTGTGAATGTCTCCGAAGAATGGAGTAATCAAAATACTTTTAGTAAAAGAGGTGGCACAACTACTTATTCGAAAAATAATACTATTGAGCAACCAACAATTTATGGCGGAAAATCTACTCCTTTGTTCTCTACAACTGAAAACTCTAAAAAATCAAACGTAACTACATATTTGGAAGGATTTGATTTGAGCAATATAAGTTCTATACCAAATGTTCAACTAAATGTAATTTTGCCAACTCAAACAGAAGTTAGGCTAAAAGGATTTGGTTACGACGGTTTAGTTAGTTATGGCTTTGTAGTTAACCAAAGAATAGATGAATTATTTAACTTGTTTGCAAATGAAGGTAATAAACAATCATTAGCATTGAGTGTGGGTTATAATTCCTTCGCAGCTAATTACACAGATGATAACGAGCCAAGTAAATTGCATGTTGATATGCAATCATCAAGTTTTGCTTTTGGTATTAATTATAATTATAATATAATAGCCAAATTAAACTTATATGCTGGCGCTCAGTACGAAACTTATTCTGGGACTTTGAACACTACATACCTTGACAAATTAGTTGTAACTCAGCAAGAAATAGTGCTTAATGCAGATATCTCAACTTTTTCTAACTTTAGAGGATTAGCTGGATTATCTTATGATTTTGGATTTTTAGAATTACATACAGATTTTGCTTTTGTTTCTCAACCTATGGTTTCTGCTGGTCTGAATGTATTTTTTGGAAGATGGGGTGGCGAAGAAGAAAATATGGAAAATAATGAAGAACCACCAGCGACAACACAACCATCAAATTAATGATTTAAATTAATTAGTCAAATTAAATAGTATTCCAAAAACAAATAATCAAATTTTTAATAAAAAATTAAGTGAGAAAAATGAAAAAAATGATTTTAAATTTATTTATAATTTTAGCAATATTCAATTTGAGTGGTTGTTACAATGATGTTATAAATGCTGTGGATAATTATGCTATTCAAGCACCATTCAATTATAGGTCTACTGGCAACAAAATTGATGTTACTGTTGGTGATAAAATTGACATAATATTCTACACTGCACAGAAGTTTTTTAGTTACACTGATGGTGATAAAATATATGATTTGCCAGAATATAAAAATAATATTAAAAAAGTAAAAAATATAGAATTTTATCAAATTACTGCTTGGTTAGATTATATTTCAGATTTTAAACAAGCAGACTCTGTTGAAAATTTCGAAACAGTACAAACATTCATCAAATTTCAAAATAGAGAATCTATTAGAATTCATTATCAAGAAAAAGTAAAAATAACCGAATTATACAAAAATAGTATAAATTTTAAACCAGTAATTACTGAGCTTAGTGAAGAAACTGGTAAAATCGTTTCTGGGAGATTATTAAAGCAAGAAAAATTTCAATTCTATAGCTATTTTACAAGATATACAGGTAATAGAAAAATTATTGACACTGTGGATTTTCAAATTTCAGCAAGTCTTAGAATCACATTAGATACTGATGGTAAATCTGGAAATAAATAATAAATTTTTGTAAAGAAATATTATATATAATCAGGGCAGGTCGAGCGATTTGTCCTTTTTTTTGTGTTTAATTGTAGAAACTACAAGCGAAGCGAATTCTTTGTCTTGAACCTTGATTGAGTAGATTTTTAGAGGTTATTTTGAGATTTGCAGAGACTTGCGACCCCCACCCTAAATTCCTCCCCGAGGCAGTACTTTGGAGAGTTTCGGAAGATTAAAAAATAATATTTTTGCATGTAATTCTGATTTAAGGACATTACCTTTTAAAAACTCTTCAACAACTTTAGATTTTTGCTCATTATTATAAATCATTCTACCTCTATTTTGATTGCAAAAGCGTAAATCTTTTTAGGAAATGACAAAATATGGTGGGGTTCTCTTTGAGTATCTCCAATCTTGGTTGAGTCAAAAAAAGAGACGGCTGTTGCCGTCTCTAAATTTAAAAGATAGTTAAAATTAATAAGTAATAATTACAGATTTCCTCTCAAAGCTTGGTCTTTTTCAATTGCCTCAAATAGTGCTTGGAAGTTACCCTGACCAAATCCACTTGCTCCATTTCTTCTTTGTATTATTTCATAAAAGAAAGTTGGTCGGTCGCCAATTGGCTTAGTGAATAATTGTAGTAAATATCCTTTGCCTTCTACATCACATAAAATACCTAATCTTTCTAAGTCATCAATATTTTCTGTAATACCAAAGTCGTTATTTCTCAATCTGTCGTAATATGTTTTGGGTGGAGTATCCAAAAACTGCATACCATTTGCACGCATATTCGCAACAGATGCAACAATATCTGTAGTCATAATGGCTATATGTTGGATACCAGAACCAAGGTATTCTTGAGTATACTCACCAATTTGTGATAATCTTGCAGCTTCATAAGGTTCGTTGATAGGGTTTTTGATTATACTATCTTTTGACCTAACAACTTTTGACAATAAAGCAGAATATTCTGTACCTATATCACCAGGACCAAAATTAATAAATGTTTCAAAATCTAAAGATGAGTTGATGTAGTTTGCCCAATAGTCCATTTCATTAACGTGAACATTGCCAACTATATGGTCAATAGCTCTGATGCCGGTGTCTTTTCTTTCAATTTCAACATTATAAAATGGCTTTACGAAGCCTGGCTTAAATAAACCTTTATAGTTATCATAGTTTACAAAATTTATTTCTGTATCATCATAAAGTCTAATTGCTGCTTGCATTACATAGCCAAGTTCATTTTCTATTTTATATGGTTTGGTAACAGGAACAGCACCATTTTTGATAGCTTTTGCATAAGTAGTTTCAACATCAACTACTTCAACGCACCATCTTTTGACACCATCACCGTGCTTTTGTACAAAACTCAATACTTCATAATTTGTAGGTCTGGTAGCAGAAGTTACCATAATCTTAAGATTATGCTCATTTGATAATAAATAACTATTTCTATCTCTAACTCCAGTTTCTGGTCCTTCATAAGCTACTATATTTAGCCCAAGAGCTTTTGCATGCCAAAATGCCCAAGGTTTGGCAGAACCAACATAAAATTCAACGTAGTCATAACCTCTAATTCCCATAGAATTATTTGGGACTTTCGAAGGTACACCACCGTAACATATATCCATTTCCATCATTACCTCTCTTTTTTTGCAGTGATTTAATTACATTTAATTTTTTTAGTTCAAAATACTAATTACAAAAATATAAAATTTTGAAAAACAATTAGGTTACAAATCGTAATTTAATCACAATTCACTTGAATTTTTCATAATTAGCATAAAATAATACGATTTAGTATTATATTCAATTAATATTTATTTATCATTAATTTATTAGCAATTAATTCGTTATTAATTGATTAGACAATTATTAGATAATAAAATTTCACAATAAATTTTAACTACAGATATGAGACGATTTAAACCGACATTTACTTATATATTATTTTACTTTACTTCACTATTTATAATAACTAATAGTAGTTACGCACAAAAACAGCTTTATTCAAAATTTAATTTTGATTTCGAAACTATAGGTCAGAATAATTTTCCTGTTGGATGGACTATACAAAATTCAATCAAAAAGTTTGGTTATGATATAACTCTTTCTGATGCAATCAAAACAAATGGCAAATATTCAATGAAAATTAGCCATAACGGCAAAGATTTTTTTGAGGGTATGTATTGTAATGTATTCCAAAGTTTGGACGCTGTGCCTTATAGAAATAGAAAAGTAGTATTCTCTTCTGACGTTTATTTCGAGAATTCTGATGATACTACAAAAGTATTTTTGTGGATGTATGAACACTTTGTAGATGGTTCAAAAGGTAAATTTGTTATCTCTGAGATGGATAGCAGTAAAGAGTCTAAATGGCGAAGAATGAGTGTCGAACTTGATGCAGACCCATTTATTGATTACGTAAATGTTGGGTTTTACCTTAATGGCAAAGGGATAATGTTTGTCGATAATGCAAAAATAGAAGTAATTTCTCCTTATAAAACACCAAGCAAAAGTAGTGTAAATCTTACAAATGATAATATTCAAAAATTATATACAACAACTGATATTTTCTCAAAATTTGCATTTTATAATCCAAAACAAAGTCTTTATGAAGCTGATAAATTTTCTATGTTATACAAATTCATTAATCTGACAATTGAATCACAAAATAATGATTATATACCCCAAATAGCAAGTTATTTAAAGAAATTAGACTCAAATGCAACATTATCGAAATTGACAAAAAATCTTGCAGACAAGCAACACTTTTCCAAAAATATGACACTTAAAAATATTGAAGGAGAAGCATATTCTATCGTAAATTATGGAGCAACTAATAACAAAAAATCTGTAACAGCAAAGTCTGAGAGGAAAAACGTATTCGCATCGCAAAAAACCAAAGAAGGCAGTTTGTTGCAAATTATTAATTTACAGCAATATAAAAATAACCTTAGTCAAATTACAATTTCTGCAAAATGTAAACTAACCAAATTGGGGCAAGGTACAAATGCACAAATATGGGCGAGAATAGATGTTGATAATGAGAAAGATAATGTAGTTTCAACAATGAAAGACAAACCTTTCACTGACTCAATTTGGACTGAAATAAATCTTATAATCAAAGTACCACAAAATCCAAAAGCACTAAGACTGGGATTAGTTTTGTTGGGTGATGGAGAAGCATTATTTGATGATATAAAAGTAACTGCAATTGACGGTGCTTCAAAAACAATAAATCTAAAAGTTAAAAACAACGACTTCCAAAATGGATTATCAAGTGATGTATTTAATACTCCCAAAGATTGGGAACAATCTAAATCTTTGTATGATATCGGTTATAGGTTAAATGTAGTAGATGATAAATTAGCAAGAAGTAAAGTACTCAAAATATATTCTGACACGGAAAATTATGTAAATTTGCCAAACTTGGGTCAATATGCTTACGTAAATATAAATGATTCTTTGTTATTATCTTATCCTCTTAATGTCGAAGAAGATTATAAAGAAGTTACTTTTGAATATCCCTTTGAAATAATCGAAACTAATGACAAAGATGCAATTTCAAGGATTTCATCTGTTATTTATTTGACGTCATTAATCAATGAATTTACTGATTTTAAAATAGATTACAAAACCTTTGAAAATGCCATTAAATTAGTTGCTCAAGATAAAAATACTCAAAATCCAACTGATGAAAGACAATTAGAATATGCTCTATCAATCATAATGTCTAAGATTAAAGATAGTGGAGCAAGAGTTTGGAATTCCGAATTTGAAAAAAATTATAGTTATCCATTTAGTTTGAAGTATATAGATGGAGAAGTAGTTGTCAATCACATTGAGAATTTTAGCGATAATGAAACCGAAAATAATAATCTGAAGAATATTGAAGTTGGTTGGGTAATCAAAAAAATCAATAATATTGATATTAATCAAATAATTAATAATCTAAAAAATACTGTATCTTACAACAATGAGAACTACTTATTTGCAAAAGTATTGGCAGAAATTCGTAGCTCCGATATTATTACTACAGATGAAATAGAATTTTTGGATAATAAGAAAACTACTCAAATTATCAAAATCCAAAAATCTAAAAGATTAAATGAAGTAACTATCCCCAAAACTCAACCACTATTTGAGATTGCAAAGGATGTAATTTATTGTGATATAACAAGGGTGCCAGATGAAATGTTCAAATATCATTTGCCAGACATAAAAAAAATGAAAGCTATAGTATTTGATACTCGTGGAATTCCTTTGATGAGTGAATACTTTTTGGGATTTTTCACCAAAAAAGAATTTAATTCATATAAATTATCAATTCCTGTAAGAGTAAATCCTAAGGGTAATGATATAGACATTGATAATGCCATTAACTTTGCTCCTAAAATCAAAGCATTAACTGAATATTTGGACATTAAAGTTTACTTTATTTGTGATGAATATTCATCAGGTTATTCTGAATTAATCTTACAAGCAGCCAAAGAGCAAAAAATAGGAACAATATTGGGCTTACCTACATCTGGGTCAAATTCAGAGATAGCGACTCTTAGATTACCTTGTAACTATCTTTGTGCATTGCCTGTTGTAAAAGTATATGATAATAAAGACAATGATTTAACTTCAAAGCCAGTTATACCAAATATTGAAATTAAAATAAATAAAGATAAATTAATCGCAAATCATAAAAATTGGGAAGAAACCGGTCAGGATTTATTAATTGAATATACTATTGATTATATATTAAAACAAATTCAAAAATAAATTAAATATAATAAATTAAATATTGAAACTTCTATTAATGTGGATAATCTTTCTAATTTAATAATTGCAAAATAAATAAATTATATTGATAATAATGTAATAAAGTAATTGCAAATGCGTTCAGTAAATATAGTAAAGCAAGCTAACCATATGTAAATTGCACATTCAAATAGATAATATTCTCAAAATATCAAAAATGAACGATCTAATTAATTTAAACAAATTACATAACTTATAATAGGTGAATTATGAAAAACTTAAAATCTCTTGTTCTTACATTAGCTTTGGCTTTTGTTTTTACTTTTAGTGCAAATGCAAAAACTGAAAGTTTAGAGCTAAATACTAATATGCACTGCGGCGCTTGTAAAACTAAAATCGAAAATTCATTAAAAACAATGGATGGTATCGAAAAATCAAATGTGAATTTAGAAACTAAAATGGTAAAATTATCATACAACTCTGAAAAAGTTTCTAAAGATAACATCGTTAAAACTATAGCTGACTTAGGGTTCAAAGCTGACGAAGTAACTGCAAGGGTTGAAAACAAAGATGCAAAATCTTGTTCTACTAAAGATATGAAATCTTGCTCTACATCAGAAAACAAAGATGCAAAATCTTGTTCTACTAAAGATATGAAATCTTGCTCTACTTCTGAGAAAAAAGATAGTAAAGCTTGCTGTACAGATAAAAGCAAAAAATAATTTGTATTTGGATACATTTAAGATACATTTTACAAATTGTTTTAATTATTAATGAAAAGACAAAATATACTTAATTGAATATTTTGTCTTTCTGTTTTGAACTAACTTTAAAAATTTTATATAAATTCGTTTTTTTCGATTATTGTTTTTCGAGTTTGAGGGCAATTTGAAATGAAACTTCTGTTGCATTTTTGATTGTATTGCAGTCAATATTCTTTTTGTAGAAATTAGTAAGATTATTGCTACATTCTTCAAGTTTTGATTTATTTTGAAAAGCTAAATCAGCAGGATAAATGTAAACAAACTTGCTTTCAGTTTTTTTGGTGATATAGTTCAATTTTTCTAATTTGTCTAATAATCTTGTAACTGTCGAAGCGTTTAGAATCATTTTATTAGCAAGTTCTGAAGCTTTAATTCCAGGTTGTTTTAGAATTATCATCAATAGATAAGCCAAAGAAGCTGATATTTTAAGCGGTTTAAATGCCTTTTCAGCAGCTCTTGTTGTTAATCTTGCCATTGCATTTGCGCTAAAGAACAAACAGCTTGAGAATGGTTTATCATATATTCCTTTGCTATCGCAACTTTCTAATGATACTTCCGTGTTATTTGCCAAGTGATTGTTGAAATTTATTTTTTTTGATAACACTTATGAACTTATAAACCTTTTATTGTTTTAGTAAATTAACATATTTGTTAATAATTCTAATTAATTAACGTAAAATTAACAGAATAATTATAATTGACTAAAATTTAATATTTTTTAATCGTTTAATTATTATATGAATAACAAGTTAGAAATATTTTATCATTATTTACTGCACATAGGTAATAGAATCAAGACTAAGGTCAATTTAATTTTGACTTTGGTGATTTTGATGGCAATTGGCATTTTTGCACTTAATTTATTTCTGAACTCACAAATAGATATAGTTGAAAAAGTATTTTTGGGATTGAGTATAATTGTTTCTGCTATTATTTCTCCATTATTATTTCTGAAAATAATAAACAATTATCCAAATTTAACTATCAAAAACGGAAGTATATATTACAACAATTTGTTCCAAAGCAGTATATTTATCAAATCGCAAACGAATATTTATTTAGAGAGAAAATATAATATCGATTTTTTGGTATTTGCTGATAGAAACCAAAAAGTGTATGTTTTGGTTTCCGAAATAAATGAAGAGTTTTACCACGAGTTAATTGGTGTAAAACATTAGTTAAGTTTCGTATTTATAATTTAAATTAATTCTTAGATGCTTAATCTTAGATATTGATAAATTTAGAAATTAAAAACTACTCTGCCCCAAGTAACAATCATTAATGTTACTACAATTACGCCGATTATATTTAATATAAACCCACTGATAATCATATCTTTGATTTTAACTGCACCGGAGCTAAATACAATACTGTTTGGCGGTGTTGCAACCGGTAACATGAAGGCAAATGAAGCTGATATTGTTGCGGGTACCATCAGTAATAATGGGTCAATACTAGTAGCAACAGAAATACTTACTAATATCGGCAAAATTGTATTTGTTGTTGCGGTGTTGGAAGTTAATTCAGTCAAAAATGTTAGAATCAGGCAAATAAATAATACAATGGTAATATTATTGAAATTATTAATATTTGACAAACTTTTTCCTACAATTTCTGAGAATCCAGTGGTCTGAAACCCTTGAGCTAAAGCAAATCCGCCACCCAAAAGTAATAATACATCCCAAGGAATGTGATTGAGTGATTCTGTTGGTAATAAAAATTTATGTTGTAAGTTATTTTCTAAGTTATTTTTTAAATCAACATCTGAATTAGCATTTCCATCTTTCTTTATATTATGATTATTTTTATTACTCTTTAATTTAGTGAAAAGACTTTTTGATGGGATACTAAATAATAAAATTGAAATAAAAATAGCTACTGAGCCATCATCAATAAATTTGGAGTACTCAAATAAATTACTCCACCCATAAATTGTAAAACTTCCAATCTCGATATCAACTCTAAATATCCATAATAATGCTGCTAAATTTGTAATTATTAATACCATTTTTTCTTGGTATGAGATTTTTGGCAAATCTTCTATTTCTTTTTTGATGATATTTTTATCAATCTTTAGATTGCTATCAGTTTTGTAGAGTATTTTGGTAAGTAACAACCAAGTTAATATCAACATTATTGTTGAAACAGGCAGGGCAAAAGCCATCCATTGAGTAAAAGTAACTTCTGGCAAATTTGGGAAGCTTTGCTCAAATATTCTTTTGAAACTAAGATTGGGGGCTGTTCCAATTAAGGTTGCTATACCACCAATTGAAGCAGAGTATGCAATGCCTAATAAAATAGAAACTGTAAATTTTCGGGAATTAGAAGAGTCAAAACTCGTTTCGATTTTTTTGATAACTGACAAACCAATAGGAAGCATCATAATAGCGGTGGCAGTATTTGATATAAACATTGATAAAAATGCTGATGCAATCATAAAACCTAAAATCAAACTACCTGGTGTGTGTCCAATTTTTTTGATAATAACTAATGAAATCCTTTTATGTAAATTCCAAGTTTCCATTGAATAAGCCAATAGAAATCCACCCAAAAATAAAAAGATAGTGCTATTTAGATAATATGAAGCTACTGTGTCTGCTTTGATTATTCCATAAACGGGAAACAACAAAAAGGGAAATAATGCCGTTACAGATAATGGCAATACTTCGAATATCCAAAAACTTACTACTAAAAACAAAATTGCTACTAAATTTGAAGATGGAATGTTCTCTGGAAAGAAATTAAAAAAGTTAAAAAAAGTAAAACCTAATAATCCTAAAATTCCCCCAAATATTTGATATCTATTCATAAAGTTTGATTTCAAAAATTAAATTCAAAAAAAAATAAAAACTAAAAAGTAATTTAATCAATAATTATTTATAAAAAAACACTCATTACAAATAATATGTAATGAGTGTAAAGCTTGATTTTATTTTATTTAAAAATATTAAATATTATTTATCATAAGCAGAAGTTGGAGTTTTAATTAACACTTGTACAGTTCTATTGTAAAAACGTCCTTCTGGTAAATCATTAGTATATAAAGCAGAATCTTCACCAACACCATCAGAGGTCAAACTTCCGTATTTGCCTTTAGTTTTGCCTTGAATACCAGTATTTACTGTTTTTGCTCTATTGATTGATAATTTTTTGTTTGTTTCAAATAGTCCAATAACATCTGTATGACCAGTAATACTAATTACTGAAGTTGGTTGACATCTGTTATAAACATAATCATTCATAATTTTTTCGTTTAATGGACCAGCCGCAAAACTATTGAATGGGAATAATATTAAACTATAATTTTCATATAAAGTATCTGCACCTTGTTCTATTTTCTTTTTCTCAGAAGT
>JBDNHS010000270.1:0-11297 GCA_041688685.1 Kapaibacterium sp. (SeqCode) | reverse complement strand
CGGCAGTGGATTTAATATTAAATTCTGGCTCATTTGTACAAAATACCCCAACAAATTTGACAATAACTAATGATGGTGATGGTAATTTGGTCTTAGGTAATGCAGTAAGAATAGTTGTTAATGCTGGTACAATAATAGTCGAGGATGGCTTAATTTGTGGACAAGATTCCAAAGTGCTTTTAAATAATGGAAATCTTTATGTGGGTAATGCACTTAGTGAAAATATGCAGTATGAAAGTATTACCGAAATTAGAGTTCAAAATACCAGTAATTTGAGAGTTGCAGGTAATTTAAGAAGAAGATTTATTCCATCTACTGCTTCAATTTATTTCTCTGATAATTGCCTTGTTGAGGTAATGAATGTTGGCTCTGTAACCGACCCTAATAATAGCCAAAGAAGAGCAGGATTTGATATCGGTGAGGCAACATCTGTATTCCAAATGACTGGTGGACTTCTTAAAATTTATAGACCAATGAGATCGACTGGTGGGGTAAAAGATCCAGATATAATTATTAATGCTAATGATATAAATAACAGTTTTTTATCTGCGGGTACTGTTCAAATTGGTGATGTGTCAGTTTTAGATGTTCCTATTTCAGGTGGTGATTTTGATAAAATGTCTATTTTGAGTACTTTACAATTCCACAATTTGACTTTTGATTCAACTTATGCTCGAGATTTGGATTTTGCAACAGGCGAAATAAAAGTTAGAAACAATTTCTTAGTCAAAACTGGCTCAAGAGTTAGTATGAATGGTCAAAATCTTACTATTGGTGCAAATCTAACTGTCGAAGGAAACGGTGTTTTCAAAACAGGTACTGTTGGGACAAGACAAGTAAAATTAAATGGAACTTTAGACCAAAATGTAAGAATTGAAAACACAACTTTTAATAACACTTACGGTGGATTTTGGGATTTTATAGTTGACAAAACAGGTGGTGATGTAATATTACCAAGTAATGCTGTAGGCTCAGATTTATTTGTAAGAAACAGTTTACAATTCTCTTCGAACAATGTTGCTAAAATTTTAGCTAACGGTGATAGATTAGTAAAATCTGGTGAATCAATAGCAACACCTGGAAGTGTTCAAAGGTTTGGTAATGGTTGGATTGTTGGTGAATTAAAAAGATGGCTTAATAACGGGGCAGGTATTTATTCATACCCTGTCGGTACATCAACTAGATATACACCAGCTACAGTTACAACTACTGGTACCCCTGGTGGTACACCTGGATATTTGAATGTAAAACCATTTGGAGTAACTCCTCCTGATGTTCCGGATTCATTATTGATGGAGCAAACAACATATATTGAAAGATATTGGAATATTGTGCCAGATAATGTTACTCCTTTTGCTTTGGGTGTTGGTAGAACTTACACACTTAATTTGCAATTTGTTAAAGGTAACGCACCTGCTGGTGATATAAGAAATAATGCTACTTTTGGTATATTTGAGATATATAGAAGGGATCCAGCATTTGGAACTCCAGGGACACCAACTTGGTATTTATTGAGTACTATTAATAGAACAGATAGTTCAACTTCCACTCAAAATCTTGCTACTTTTGGTTCCTTTATTATTGGTGAACCATCTGGCGAAACTTTCTATAGTATCGTAAATGGAGATTGGGATGCTCCTGCCTCTTGGTCTAAAGAGGGCTATAATGGTGTTCCTGAAACAAACGATTATCCAAACCAACAAGGTGATATAGTAAGAATTGGTAATGGAAAAAGTATTATTTTAGATAAAGCATTCAATAAAAGTTTAAAATCAGTTATTGTAGAATCTTTCGAAGGAAGATTAGGTAAGTTGTCTATTTTAGATGGTTCATTTATCAGATCCTTAATATTTTTATTAAAGGATAGTTGTACATTGGCTACTAATGATAACTTTGGATTTACCAAATTAGGTGGACCTTCTTCTAACATTGGTGCAGTAAGAGCAACTGTTTCCAGAATATATGGAAAATCTCGTTATGAATATATTGGCTCACAAACGATGTCGGTTGGTGATGGACTACCAAATGAAATATTTACAATTATCATAAATAACTCTGGTTTCAACAATAATCAAGTAAACTTATCTAGTAATACGATAAAAGTAATTGATACTGTACATATTTTTGATGGGAAATTCTCATTATTAAATAAAGAAATGAATCTACAGGGTCAATTAGTTATGGAAGTTGATACGGAAATTCAATATGGAACAGGTGATTTTAGAGTTTCTGGTATTCAAGATCAAATTTTGAGATTAAATAATGATGAAATGGCAGTTTATAATATGTTAGTTGATAAAACTGCTGGTAGTGTAGTAATTGATGGAGATAATATTGATTCAAGGGTATTAGTCAAAAATAGTTTAAGATTTACTGATTCTAATCAAGTAAATATCAATGTACGTAGTACAAATAGACTTTTGGTTTTAGACTCTAATGCTTCCGTAACGAAATTAGGTAATGGCTTTGTTGATGGTAGAGTAAGAGTTTGGTTCCCTTCTGGAAGCTCTACAAAATTATTCCCGATTGGAATCAACAATAATTATATGTATGCAAATATCGAATCAAATTCTTTATCAATCGATACAATTAAATATGTTGAAGGAATAGTATTAGAAAATCCACCAATTCAGCCATTGTTTGGAAATAGATTAGATGCTGATAGTAGATTAAATTATTATTGGAGTTTAGTTCCGTTGGATTCAATTGATACTCAAATAGGTAACAGACAATTTAAAACTAAATTTAGAGTACCTAATACTTATATTACAAACTTTGATATCCCTAACTCTGTTATAAGAAGAAGATCTTTGTTTGCAGAAGTGGGTCAATGGTCTGAAAGAAGATACGGTGATCTAATCTGGAATACAGATACCTCAACTGTAAGATTTAATCCTACTGCAACTCCATTTGCTGGATTAGGTGAGTTCTTTATTGGTGAAAAAGCAAAAAGAGTGTTTTATAGCGTTGCGACTGGAGATTGGTCAAATAATACAACTTGGTCATTCTCCGCAGATGGAAGTATCCCTGTACCTGCTGGTACTTATCCAAATAATACTTGGAACTTATCTTCAGAATATAATACAGAAGTAAGAGATAGCGTAATTATTAATAATTTTAATGGAAATCCAGTTAATGTTACTTTAAATACAAAACCAGAACTTGCTTACTTGAACCTAAACGGTAATTCTAAATTAATTATGTTAGACACTACCTTTATTAGTGGTTCTCCTTATGGAGCATCTATAGCAGATTTGGCTGGTGGTATAATTGATAATAAAACACCACTTGGTATTACTAATAATGTGAACACAAGTTTGTTTAAATTTAATACTCAGCCAACATTCTCGCCACTTGTAAGCTTTATTTTCTCTGGGAATGTAAAACAAATACTTGGTGACGCTTTTCCATCAACAGTTGCAGGGCTAACTTTTGATAATACTGGAAATGCATTAGTGGGTGATAATATTATTATATTACCTGCAAATACTTTAAATATTACTAACTTCAGTATATTAAATGGAGATATTAGACCTTTAAATTCTGACTCTGATCTTAGAATTAGTGGAAATATGACATTAAATCAATTATTTGATTTTACAAAAGATGAAAATAATAATTCTACTTGCCCTAAACTTACTTTCACAGGCGCTGGTAATAATAATCAAGTGATTAGTGGTAGTCGTAGTTTGAAGGTATGTGAACTTACTATGGATAGAGGAGCTGGTAATGGTGTTGTATCCACTCAATTAAAAATTGAAGTTACAAGTTATGTAGATTTACGTGAAGGTTCTAATGCTAATCAACAGATATTTGAAATTGCCAATGCTGGGGAATTATATATTACTAACTCTAATCCTACTACATCAATTTTAGATTTTAATTCCACTGGTCCATTAAGATATATCCAAACTACTCCAACTGGTGGAAGTTTGATTCGTGAAATAGTGAGTAATAGCAGTTATGTTTATCCTGTTGGATCTTACGAAAATAGTCAGTATTTACCTGCCTTTGCTACATTTACTGGTACAACAGGTAACATTGGTAAAATGGGTGTAAGATCATCATCTGGTTCGAATCCTAATTTTATTAGGGGACATGCTAATTTGTCTTTTGGAGCAACAGATTATATCGGTAGATATTGGGCTATAGACAGCATAAGTCATACCATAATCGGAAAATTTAGATTTGACTATAATGATGCTGATATCGTAAATCAAGAAAATGACATAAATACTGTCGGAAAATGGTCTCTACCAAAAGAAACTCCTTGTGGTACTTGGAGTAAATTTGATACTGGACTAAATTTAAACAATAACTTCTTTGAAACACCTCCAAATTTAGATGTTACTGGTATGAGAGGAGACTGGACGATTGGTAATTTTGAAGCATTTATGAGAATATTCTATTCAAGATTATCTGGAAATTGGTCAGGTGATACCACCTGGACTTTATCGCCAACTCACATTGGTCCAATTGTAGGTATAGGAATTGTGCCAGTATTATTAGGTGATTCGGTAGTTATTGCTGGTGGAGTAAATGGCATTAATAATCATATAGTTAATATGAATATAGGCACTGTAAATGTTACTGGCGTTCAAGTTGGTGGTACTTCTAAAACGGGTAGTTTAACATTAAATAGTAATATTTTGAGTGGAGTTAATTTTACATTGTCGCCATTATCTACTTTATCTATTGGACATCCAAATGGTATAGTATCAACTGGTAACTTTGGTAATATCCAAAATACTGGCACTCGATCTTTCTCAAATGAAGCACTTTACATTTATAAAGGAACTACAAATCAAGTAACTGGTTATGGGTTACCGTCGCAAGTGAATAGTTTGAAAATTGAAAATAGTGGCATAACGGCAGATAATATTGTTAATTTGACTAATAATGTGACAGTTTTGGATTCTATGTTTATTTCTAATGGTGTATTTAGTATTAATAATAAAACAATTAAGTCTGATTTGGCAGGTAATGGTGAATTCAAATTATTCAATAATGCACAACTTACAATTGGTGATACAAATAGTATTGGATTTGCAGTTGCTAATTATAATAATTATTTAGTTCAACCTCAATCTACTATAGAATTCAACGGAACTAATCAAATTGTGAGTTTTATGCCTTCTAATCTAAATACAGTTGGTATAGGGAATTTAATTATTAGAAATTCAGGAATTAAATTGGTCGCTGCACCAATGTTGGTAAATGGGAAATTAGATATATTAGCAGGAAGTACATTACAAATTTCTGTAGGTATAAATGCTATGAGGATTTTGGGTGATGTTACAAATAGAGGCTCTATATTAGATATATATGGAGTTATGGAAGTAGGACAGTAATAAATGTATGTCTTAAAGTAAAAACAAAAAAGATTGTTGTTAAATACAATAAAAATATGAATTAATATTCATAAAAGAAGTGTTTGTTGTATTATATGAAATTTAAGCGAAAATTATAAAATTAATTTTAAAAATGTGTATTCACAATTATGGAATAAAATTATGAAGACGGAATTACGGGATACAATTATGGAATACAACTATGAGGATGGCATGTAATTAAGAGGTGAAAAATATTTTTATATTTTGGACAACCAACCCTACAGCATAAAGAACTCCTAAATCCAAAAAAATATAAATAGCTTATTTTATAAATAAAAAACAATTGGCACAAAAATTGTTTGATTTTACTTACAGATGATAATATTATATAAACTATTATTTATCGATATTATCAATATTATGAATGATTTTAGAATAATTATAATCTGAATAAGTGATTTTGTGAGTAAATAAATGCTAATAACAAGACAATTAACTGATAAGAAAATGTTTCTCGGCTATAAATTAAAATACTTTAGTTTTTTTAAGTAGTATTACTTAAAAATACCTAAATAATTATAATTATATTTGTAACGTGAGGATTTCTAAAACAAAATTAATATATATTAATTTTAATTCTCGCTAAAATTCGAAATAAATAACATATTATATAAACAAATGATCGGAGGGATCATGAAAAACTTAAGTAAACTAATATCAACTTATTGATATTAGTGATTGGAAGTTACCAAGTGTATGCACAAGACATTATTGTTGATGCTACTACTTCTCAGGTAACGATATTCAGCGGTGGAAAGTTGAATTTAAGAGGTGCTACTTCTAAATTCCGTTCTTCATCTGCTGACACTACTTTTTTCAAAAACACTGGACAAATCCACTTTAAAGGTACTGATAATACCTTTTCCGATTTTGCAGGTACTGGTAACGTTGGCTCATTAGGCAGTACTCCTGCTCTAAGAGTGCCAGGTGTAATTTATTATAGTAAAAGTAGTACTGGTCCACAAAACATTCAAGCAAGATGGTATGCTAGTCTTACTATGGATAGCGCGGCTCCAAAAACAATTCCAACTTTAGTGTATATTGGTTCTACTTACAATGTTACTGCTAATGCTGGTAACAGAGCATATACTGGAGATTTCGTTTATGATGGTATTTTAGCACAACCAATTTTTGGTGAAAACGGTTCAGGACCTACTTCAAATGCTTACGCAAATTTAGTATTCCAAAATGCTGGTGTTAAAACATTAGCAACTGCACAAACTGCAAACGCTGATAATTTTACAACAGATGCAAGCGCTACTGGTGGTGTTGTTATAAATGGTACAATGTCTATTGATGTTGCTACAACTTTAGCTACTGCATCTCCATTGACTATAACAGATGGTACATTTAATACTGGTACTGGAGCGGGCGACCTATCTGGTAACGTTACAATAAGTGGTGCAGCAGCTGCAGCTGGTAAATTAGTAACCAATGGTGCTGGTTTAGTAACTATTAGCGGAACTACAACTGTAAATTCTGGTGGTACTTTAGATATCTTAAACGGTAATGTAACAGTTGCTACATCTGGCACATTAGCACTTGGCAATTTTGCAACTGCAGCGTTATCAGTTGGTGCATCAAGAACTATGACTGTAACCGGTACTTTTACCAATGCACACACAGAATCTGTAAATATGACATTTTTTGATGATGGAACAGCAAATACTACAAACTCAACTGTAATATACAATGGCACAGGAACTCAGTCAATTGTTGGAACTGTTGAAGCCAATCCATATTCTAACTTAACATCATCAGGATCTGCAAAAACTGCTCCAAATTTAGGTATAGTTTTAGCTGGTAATTTTGATTTAAATGGTGGTAATTTAGATATGGCAGCTGCGAACGCAGGAAATGGCGCAGTCTTAAGAATGACCGATGACGCTACAACTGCACAATACAATGGTTCTGCATTTGAAGTTGTTGGTAAAATGAGAAGAGATATTGGTTCGAGTACTGCTGCACTCACGTTCAACAATGATTCTACTCGTTTAGCAATCACTAACCCTGGTAACGTCGAATACTTTACTTTAGATGTTACTCCTAATTATGCAGCAACTGGTAATTGGGATTATAATCCAGACACCGACATTAGACGTAGAATAAATTATGATTATCAAGCAACTGGTACGGATTGGGCTGCCGAATTGACTTATGGTTTCAAAGAAACTGATGCTCCTACTGGTAAATTTAATGACGCTGCATTCTTAAATACATTAAGAATGAGAGAAATACTTACTAATACTACATCTGAAAAAGTTTCAACTGGTGTTCAACCTAAAAGAAATAATGGTTCAGGTACACCTAACTTTAGAGCAATTACATTAGCAGCAATTAGAGGTACAGGTGGAGCAGTTCCTCCTCAATCTATATTAGCAGAAGTAGCTGATAACGCTGGATTATTCTTAAGAGGTGGTCCTGCAATGTTTATCTCTGTCAGAGCTGGTAGATGGTCTAATCCTGCAACTTGGGATGAGGGCGAACAACCAGGCGCAGAAGATAGAGCTGCAATCAGACACAACGTACATATAGGTTTTACATCAACAGTTGATAATTTTGGAATTGATGAAAATGTAGCTATAGCTGCAAAAGGTTCACCTACATACACTAATAAATCAACTTTAGCTGCAGAAATCTTGATTAATGATCAATCAGGTCAAACTTTAGCATCTAATTTAGCAACTTTGATAGTAGGTGCTACAACGAATGTTGGTATTACAACATTTGATAGTAGTAACCCATTAGCTACATTAATACCAAACCATGGTAGTATATTAGTTAGTCCGTTCACAGGAACTGCTGGATCATTAACTGAAACATTAATGAATTCATTCAAGGCAGATTATGCTTTAATAACGACATCAACAGCAACTTTCAATTTGGGTTTAGTAATTGTTCCAACTTCAATATTAACTATACCTAAAAACTTAGATGCAAAAGGTTTAGTTAATAATGGTGGTGAACTTAACGTAGGTGAATAATAATTTTAAATATAAATAAAGCGATTTAGATATATTTGAATTAAACTTAGAATATAACATATAATAAATGCAGGAGTCAAAAGTGCTCCTGCATTATATGTTTAAATGAGAGATAAAAATAAAAAAAAATTGGCATAATATTTCCTTGAATTAGTTAGTACAAAGATAAATAACTAATTCAAAGAGTTATTAAATTCAATTAATAATTTCCAGTCCTTGAAAGAAAAGTTTCAAAGACAAAATCAAGAAAATAAATGAAAAAAATACTTCTAAATATTACACTATTAATATTGATGTTATTTATAACAGAGGTAAAACTATTTTCTCAATTCAAGGTAGATACTAATGGTGTTGTTTTCAACAGTGGCACTATAAATATTAAAAGCAAATCAGTAAATAGCATTGGTCAAATTAATAATGATAATGGAAGAATTTTCATCAAAGATGGTAATGCTATAATAAAACAAACAGAAGTTAATGGCTATGTCGAATTTGAATCTGATGCTACTCAATACATACCTAATTTAGTATATGATTCTATCGTTATAAAGGGTGGAGAAAAATTCTTCAACGACAAAAATAAAAATTTAACATCAAAAAGTTATTTCACAACAAGTTCTTCAAATCTTCAATGGAATCCATCTGATAATATAGAAATTCATACTAACGGTTATACCAAAAATGATGGTGATATCAATAACGGTAGAAACCATGGTAGAGTGAAGATGAATGGAACTAATCTTCAGCCCGTAACTGGTACCGGAAGATACAAAGAATTAGAATTAGATAATAGTGCTGGGGCGCAAGTGGTTGAGGGTGGTGGTTTTGTTGTTGGTACTAAATTGATATTGACCAAAGGCAGACTAAAAAATGATGTAGATAATAATTTTATTATGGCATCAAAATCTGTACTCGAAAGAACAGCAGATGGCTTTATTGATTTGGGTCCTTTTTGGGATAGCCCAGGTAATATAGTATATACTGATAATGGTAGCGGAAAAGAAATTAGAACTGGTCCAGAATTGTTAATTAGAGGAACTACCGGCAATTTAGCAATGAATTTGGACACTTTGAGAGTAGAGAATGCAAAAGGCATAAAATTAGACGAAAATGTAACTGTTGATGGTAATTTGACTTTATTGGGAGATATCAGAACCTATGATTTTGCTGTAAATAATGGTGAATTTACTTTTACTAACGAAAAAGAATTAGTTTACACGCCAGAAGAGAATCCTAACTTTGTTGCATCTTTTGCCGAAATTAATGGAAAATTCACAAGAACTAACTTACCAATCGGAAAAGATATAATATTTAATAATAAATTTACTTTTTCTCGATTTGCAAATGAAGTGAACAAAAGAGGTATTGTGTCTTTGACTATGGATATTAGAAAAGGCGTAAAGTTTGATAATTCTCCTTATGTCGGTGGGGATAAAGTATTCAGAACAATGTACTTATCTGCAAATGATATAGATGATAATAATGTAGATAGTTTGGATATGTTTTTCCAATATGCTTGGAGAAATCAACTTTATTCGGCAGGTGATATGCCTTCTACTTTATTTGGTAGAGTCAATGATGCAGATTTGGGTTTGATAATTTGGTCAGAAAAAGACCAGATATGGGATAGCATAGTTTCGACTAACCAAAGAAAAGCTAATAATGCTGGGGAAGAACAAAATTGGACTATTGCAGAAAGTAATATAGATAATTTGGGCACATTCGGAATTGGTGAAAATCAAACAAGGTTAGATTTTATGCGATTTTTAGCAAAATACGTAATGGAAGGCGCGTTTAGATTGGACTTGGCAAATAATATTTTGATGAAAACAGATTTGAGAGATTCAAATAGAGTGCCGTCTACTCCACCAGCAGTTTATCCATATATTCTTGACCCAAATAGAGCATTTATCGTAAACAATAATTTGCCAAATGAAATAGTAGATTGGGTTGTAATAGAATTTAGAGATAAAGATTTTGCACCTGACCCAAACAAACGACACTTTAAAACAGCACTATTAAGGCGTAATGGAAGTTTGGTAGATATTGATGGGTTTTCTCCTGTGATTTTATCAAAAGCAACAACACAAGATTTGGATACGACTGGCAGGACGCCCTATTTTATTGCTGTCAGACATAGAAATCACTTAACAGTAATGAGTGAATCTGCTAAAACTTTAACACAAATAGATACTAAAATAGTTTATGATTTTAGCGACCCAAGTTTTATTTTTGGTGGCTCTAACGCAGCAATCAAACCAATGGGACGTGATATTGATGGCAAATTGATTTTTGCAACATTGGGTGGTAATTATGTAAATCCAAATGTTACAAGAAATGATATATTAGCTGGTATTTTGGGTATTGACGAGATTAATCAAGATGACTACAATCAATCTTGGTTGGATACAGATATGGAAGGTTATTTTGATACCGATTATGAAATGTCTGGATATATTAATACTAGAGACTTTAATATAAGTTGGAATAACAGAACAAGAACAACTGTTATTAAATAAAAAACTTAAATCTTCATTTAAGTGAATAAAATCTAAGTGAATAAAATCTAAATGAATAAACTTTTAATTATTTTAACAATTGTATTGTTTGCTCTGCAATTTGAGGGATTATACTCTCAAGCTGCCGATACAACTACTGCTGTCAGAATAGTTACAAGATTAGATGCCCCAGGTGAATTATTATTTGAATTAAGACTACAGAGATTAAATACAAATTGGCAAAGATGGGCAAATGGTTCATTTTTATTTGAGTTTAATGACTCGACCTTAATAATAGATTCAGCAAAATATAGCCTTGAATTCATTTCAAGAGATGGAATAATAGGTAATACTACAAGCGACCCAAACTTTATAAATATACTATTAATACAAAAGTACTACCTGGTAGATTTAGTGTGAAT